>JANQIP010000046.1 GCA_028282095.1 Xanthobacteraceae bacterium
ATGATCCCGAAAAGTTGGCAGACTTTTCGGACAAGATCATGCGGCAAGACAAAGAGAAACAGAGTGCGATCGATTCAATCTGAATGGATCGCACTCTAGTCCGGTTTGGAATCGACACGGGACTATCTGCAGCCGCCCGTAGTGTGGGTTGGGGCGCGCGGCGCCGTTACACACCGCAGGAATGGAAAGCGATACGAGACAGTGTTGGGGTGGTGGGTTACGCGCCTTCGGCGCTAACCCACCCTACCCGCTTTTCGGACAAGCTCGTGCGATAAAAAAACGGCAAGAGAGCACGACTGGTTCAAGGTGAAGCAATCGCGCTCTAACGGCCGACGGCCCGGCAGCGCGCAATGCGACGCCGCTTCTCGACGAGATGCATTCGGTCGCTTACAGCGCGGCCTCGTCGGTCTCGCCGGTGCGGATGCGGACGGCCTGCTCGATCGACATGACGAAGATCTTGCCGTCGCCGATCTGCCCCGTTCGCGCAGAATCGCTGATGGTCTTCACCACCGCATCGACCCGATCATCGGCAATGGCGATATCGACTCGGACCTTCGGCAGGAAATTCACATTGTATTCGGCGCCGCGATAGATCTCCTTGTGGCCCTTCTGGCGCCCATAGCCCTTCACCTCGGTGACGGTCATGCCCTGGACGCCGACGACACCGAGCGCGTCGCGTACTTCGTCAAGCTTGAACGGTTTGATCACGGCAGTGATGAATTTCATTTATGCCCCCTGTCAGACCGAGCGCGCCGGGTCGAAGTGAAGAAATCACTTGGCGCAGACCGGTATTCTGAGTCTGACGGTCCAGTCCTCACGTGCCTGCAAAGGCTGTCGGCCCAGCGCGCGCAAATCTAATTCGCTATTCTCGCCTGTTTCATGTCGCTCGGCAAATAAAACGCCTCTATTTCTCATCAGCAGAGCCATGAACTGGCTCTACCAGCCTACCGGCAGCTCTGCTCGCCTTTGACAGCTGCCACGGTCAGCACTTTTGGAATCGCCGAGCGGTCCGCGGCGGTTCGCCGGCAGCAGCGATATCAGCTAGTGTTCCAACTCTGACGGTCCGGTCCCGGACCGTCAGCCCGGAACACCAGCTAATCCGTTGCTTTGTGGTGCGGCACCAACACGATGAGGCGAGCTCAAGCGTTGGTGCCGCACCACTAGTCGACATAATCCACGTTGAAACCGCGACTCCTATGAATCGCGTGCCACGCAATTGGTCGCTGCGGCGTCCCTCGATCCCGGTCGAAGAACGATCGCGTGTTGTGGCAGTACGCGCAGCTCACCCTGCGCGCGTCACAAACGCGCATCATCAGCCCGTGTGTCAATGCGGTCGCTTACACAGACGGCCGGCTGGACCTCACAGCACCTGCAGTCCGTCGTGACAAGCACAAGCAATCTGGCGGACGACGCAAACTATGCGTTCGCAGTCTCGCCACGCGTGCTGGACATGACGCGGGACATCAACGGAAGCTGGAAGAGCCATGTGGCCGAAACCAGCGGCGTCGCCCGCAACACTTCTAACCCGTTGTCGAGCAAAACCGTGTTTTTTGCCCGCCGCCCGGGAAGCGCCGCTGGCGCCGCCCGGTCAACGAATTGCGAAAATGGGCGCGGCGCAAGCCGCGCCGCGCCCATCGACCTGTCTGAATGCCTCAGCCCAGTGATTTGGGCAGCACAAGCGACGCCTCCGCCGGAGCCGCCGCAGCCGGACCCTTCGGATACTCCAGCCAGTTGAAGCGGGCCGTACCGAGCAGGATGAAATGGATCAGGAACGCTAGGATGGCCAAGCCCGAAAACAGCGCAATGAGCACCCGACGCGGATCAAAGATCAGCCAGATTTTCCACATGTCGTGGTCCTTTCAGATCAGCAGAGATACGACAGGGCGGTGGTCACGCCGTCGAGCTCGACCCAGCCGGGCGGTGCTTTGGCGAACCATGGACGCCACGAATACAGAAGGATATGAGCGACGATGGCGACCACGACGAAGGCGATGAAGCTCGTCATAAAGATGCTGTGGAACTCCTTCGCCTCGGCCTCTGTCAGGCCAGACAGGCTCTTCTGTGTATCAGGCATTGAGATGCCTCCTGATGTTGGCCTTGCGGCCGTTACCGCGCCACCCGCGCGGCTAGGGTTGCCATGGCAACGAGCGCCACGGTGATTCTCACGCCCGGAAATAGACCGAGCGAGGCTCTCGGTCCGGTCACCCCATAAAGGCGAACGGAACACACCTGCATGCCGCCGCTCGCGCCTCGGCGATGACGGACTTGCCACCTTCGGTGCGTGCACCGCGCAGAAGCAGACGGCGACCGATGGCTTCCAACAGGAAGGCGACGAAAACGACGGCAAAGATCAGACGGAAATCCAGTGCCTCCCTCTCCGACAATTTCGGCAAGAGCCGTTCTGTTTGATCAGACATTCGTGCTCCCTCCTGTTGACCTTGTGTGCGGCCGGCGCCCAACGGATCGTGTGGTCCGGCGCAAAGCTTCGACAACGCCCCGCGCGCATGGATGCGGCGCGCCGGCTGCGCAAGAAATGGTGGTCGTGATCGGCACGGCGAGCCTCATGCCGGCTCCTCCTCTTTGAGGCCGACCGCGCTCCTGATCCGCGCGAGCGTCACGCGCTCCTCGCCGGCTGCGCGCGCAGCGCGCTCGACCGTATCGCGCAGGCGCTTGGCGGCCGAGATCCGCACTAGCACCGGCTGTCGGGCGACGAACTGATCGAGCGCAGCTTTCGCGGTCTCGTCCCAAGGTATTTCCCGATGCAGCCGCGAGGGCGTCGCCTCGACCTCGTCGAGCGCGCTCGCGAGCGGGAGAATGTTGAACAGCGCGTCGAACAGCGCGTTGCAGACCTCCTGCACGAGGTAGGTCGCGCCGGAAAAGCCCATGAACGGCGTGCCGGTGTGTCGGCGCACGATTGCGCCGGGGAACGATGCGGGAATGAACATCGCCCGCCCCCCGGTATCGGCGAGATACATGCGCTCATTGAAGCTGCCGAACAGAATGAGCGGCGCTTGCGTCGCAACCGCGCGGCGCACCGCGGCATTGTCGGGCTTTGCTCCCGCCGAGCGTGCGAAGGAGAAGTTGCAGGGCATGCCCATTTCCGTTTCGAGGAACCGGCGCACGCCGCGCGCATAGGTTTCGGTCGCCACGATCGCAAAGCTCGCAGTGCCGAAGAAGTCCTGGGTCACCGAACGCCACAGGTCCCACAGCGGCTTGACGGTCGTGTGCAACTCGCGCGCAATGAACGGCTCGGGATCGAGCCCGGTGAGCTCCCCGAGGGCGCGCAGGAATTTGACCGTCGAATGCAGGCCGATCGGCGCCTGCAGATAGGGCCGCTCGAGCGCCTCGCACAGAAGCCGCCCGAACTCGCGATACATGCAGATATTGACGTCGGCATCGGCAAGGCGGGGCACGTCGGCGAGATGCGTGCCGAGCGGAAACACGAGATTGACCCGGGCGCCGATGCCCTCGACCAGGCGACGGATCTCGGCAAGATCGGACGACATGTTGAACACGCCGTAGCTTGGGCCGATGATGTTGACGCGCGGCTGCTCGCCGGGCGAACGCGGCTTGCGCTCGGGGATACGCTTGAGACCGAACTCGCTCCACAGCCAGTTGAGCGCGCGGTCGGCGCTCTGCCACTGATCTTCGTCGATCGTGCGCGGCAGGAATCGCTTGATATTCGTCCCTTCCGGCGTCACCCCGCCGCCGATCATCTCGGCGATCGACCCGGTGACCACGACCGCGGGAAGGTCGGGATCGAGCGCGCCACGGGCGCGCCGCATCGCGCCTTCCGTCCCGGTCTGGCCGAGCTCTTCCTCCGACAGCCCGGTGACGACGATCGGCAATTCATGCGGCGGCAGTGCATCGGTGTAATGCAGCACCGCGGTGACCGGCAGATTCTCGCATCCCACCGGCCCGTCGATGATCACCTGCAGCCCCTTGACCGCGGTGAAGACATAGACCGAGCCCCAGTAGCCGCCGGCGCGATCATGGTCGAGGACGAGCATCAGAACGCCTCCTCGGCATTGCGCTTGCCAGACGACGCGACGCGCACCCGTCGATGCTTCTCGCGGAATTCCGGGCGCGACTGCGGGACGTCCTCCCACAGGCCACTCGCGTCGCCGGTGCCGACACCAGCGAACAGCGCCTTCATCGCGTCGAACCGGGCCTTGTTGCCGAGCGCGGTATTGATCACCTGCGCAAGCGAGCCGGCTCCGGCCGGGCCCATCAGCGGCCGCGCCGAGATCAGATTGGTGAAGTAGAGCGCCGGCGTGCCCCGCTCCTTCGCCTTCTGCACGACTGGAGTGGTGCCGATCGCGAGATCCGGCTCGAAGGCGTCGAAGGCAGCAAGGTCCTGCTCAAGCGTTGCACGGTATTGTACCTGCACGCCTTTCGATTCGAGCCATTCGCGATCGGCATCCGACCAGCGGGTCCGCCCACAGGCGGTCCCGACATAACGGACATCGGCGCCGCTCTCCACGAGCAGACGCGCGACGAGAAGCTCTGAGCCCTCATAACCGGAGAGCGTGATGCGCCCTTTGATCGGGGCGGCCGCGAGGGCGCCCTCGACTGCCGGAAGGAACCGGTCCTTCGCCGCATCGACCTGCGAACGCGCGACGCCGCACGCTTCGCCGATCGCTTCGAGCCAGGTTGCGGTCCCTTCGTAGCCGACCGGCGCCGAGCCGACCACCGAGCGGCCCGCCGTCTCAAACTCGCGGACCGAGGCCGCATAGAACGGATGGATCGCCGCCACCGCGGCACAGTCGAGCGCGGCATAGAGCTCGCGCCATTCGCGGGTCGGCACGGTCGGTCCGGCCGCAAGGCCGAGCGGCTCCAGCATCATGCCGATCGCGATCGGATCGGCGGGGAACATCTCGCCGAGCAGCGTCACGGTGGGCTTCTCGCTCACGCCCTGACGGGGTGCCGCCACCGGCCCCTGCTCGGCTTCGCAGCGGGCATAGTGCAACATCGCACCCGCGAGGACGTCCTTGGCCTCGGCATGGGTCGGCACGCCGAAGCCCGGCACGTCGATGCCGATGATGCGCACGTCGTTGACCGCGTTCGGCAACAGCTTGAGCGGAACGCCGGACGCCGTCGGCACGCACAGATTGATGATCACCACCGCGTCGTGAAGCGCGGGGTCGGCAAGCGTGAATGCCGACTCGCGGACGTCCTCGAACAGGCGGCCGGTGACCAGCGTCTCGGAATCGAACGGCACATAGCCGACGCTGCGGCGCGCGCCATAGAAGTGCGACGTGAAGGACAGTCCATAGACGCAACACGCCGAGCCGCACAGCACGGTCGCGGTGCGCCGCATCCGCAAGCCCACCCGCAGCGCGCCGAATGCCGGGCACATGCTCTGCGGCTGGTCGTGCGGGCCGACGGGATAATCGGCGGCGTAGCGGTCGAGCGTTTCGCTCTTGCCCGCCGCTGCCGCAGCCCGCCGCATCGCCGCCGGGCCCGCATGACAGCCCACCCCCTCAAATTCTTCGGCGCGCCGCGCAATGGCCTCGCCGGATTGCCCGCCGGACGCCGCCACCCCCATCGCTGCGGCGTCGGAGGTGAATTCCGCCGTAGCTTTGGCCTTGTTGGCGCTATGGTTCTCGTCCGCGGACATGGCGATCCAGTTATTCTCCAATCGTCAGGCGATGTCGGTGTCGTAGATGACTTCGAGCGAGCGCTTCGGCACGATGGTGCCGCCGCACATATCCTCAAACGTCGCCGGCTCGAGCACGACGTTGCGGCCGGTCGCGTCGCTGGAGAACAGGCCCAGCAACGCATCCTGGCTGAGGGGCTGCGGGCGCACCGGCGGTGCTTCGGCGACATTGACCGCGAGTTCCTCGAATAGCGGGCCGAAGGGCCCGTCGGGGCGGCCGATGATCTGATAGTTCGCGCTCTTCCTGCGGATCTCCTCGTCAGCCGGGATCGAGGCGAGCACCGGAATGCCGGCCGCCGCCGCGAAGGCCTGGGCCTCGCCGGTCGCGTCATCCTTGTTGACCACAATGCCGGCGACGCCGACATTGCCGCCGAGCTTGCGGAAATACTCGACCGCCGAGCACACATTGTTGGCGACATAGAGCGACTGCAGGTCGTTCGAGCCGACGACGATCACCTTCTGACAGAGGTCGCGGGCGATCGGCAGGCCGAAGCCGCCGCATACCACGTCGCCGAGGAAATCGAGCAGGACATAATCGAAGCCCCACTCGTGAAAGCCGAGCTTCTCCAGGATTTCGAAGCCGTGGATGATGCCGCGTCCGCCGCAGCCGCGCCCGACCTCGGGACCACCCAGCTCCATCGCGAACACGCCGTCGCGCTTGAAGCAGACATCGCCGACTTCCACTTCGTCGCCAGCGAGTTTCTTGCGCGCCGAGGTTTCGATGATGGTGGGACAGGCGCGCCCGCCGAACAGCAGCGAGGTCGTGTCGCTCTTCGGGTCGCAGCCGATCAGAAGGACGCGTTTGCCCTGCTGCGCCATCATGTAGGACAGATTGGCGAGCGTGAAGCTCTTGCCGATTCCGCCTTTGCCGTAGATCGCGATGATCTGCGTCGACTTGCATGCGGCCCCGTGCGCAGCCGAATCCGCCGCGCGCGCCGCATCAGCATGCAGGCGATTGGTCATGGCACGCGGCGGCAGTGCGTTCATGCGCAACCTCTCCAGTCGAGAATCATCTTGAGGCAGGTCGGATCGCTGAAGGCAGTATGATAGGCCGCGGGCGCTTCACTCGCCGGCCGGCAATGGGTAATGAGGCCGTCAAGCGACAAGCGCTGATGATCGATCAGTTCTTTCACCGCGGCAAGATCGCGCTCGCGCCATTCGGCCGCGACTCGGATGCGAATCTCGCGCATGAAAGCCGGCGGGAAGGCGAAGGAGAGCGGCTCGCTGTAGAAGCCCGCAAGGACGATCTCTCCGCCCGGCGCCAGCCGGGCAATGAGCGTATCGAGAATCCGCGGATCGCCGCTGACATCGTAGATCGCGCGATAGTCGTGCCGCGTATCCTCGGCCGGATCGAGAACGCGGTAGTTGTCGCCGCCGAGCGCGCGTTCCGGATCGCGCTCCCACACGACCGGCGTGGTCTCGCCTGCGATCACCGCGAGCCGCGCCAGAAGACGGCCGAGCACGCCATGGCCGACGATGAGATCGGGCGGCGCCTGCCCGCCTGCGATCGCATGCTGCGCGGTGGCTGCTAGCGCGAGAAGAACGCCTTGATCGTGCAGTCCTTCGTCGATGGGGATGACACGGGCGCCTGCCGTCACGATGCGACTGGCGGCACCGCCGAACAGGCCGCGCACCTCGCCGTAGCAAGAGGCGCCGGGCACGAACACGGTCTCGCCCACCTGCCGGCCCGAACGCGTGCCTGCCGCGGTGATGCGGCCGACCGATTCATAGCCCGGAACGAGCGGATAGCCGAGGCCCGGAAATGGCGGCATGCGTCCCGACCACAAGAGGCGCTCGGTGCCCGTGCTGATACCGCTGAACGCGATATCAACGACCACATCCTCATCGCCCGGTGCGGTCAGGCGAAGCCGATTGAGAGCCAGTCGCTCTGGCTCTTGCAGGACCACTGCAATCGCGTCCATGCCGGCTCCAAAGCCTTGTGCGGCGCTGTTTCCCATCGCCCAGCGTAAACCTGCACTGATTGTAAACCTACGCTTACTGCCTCGAATGTCAAGCTAAACTAACACCGGGATCAGGTGGTGTTCGCATATGCGGCAATGATCCGCACCAGCAATGGGTTGCGGGTCGGCACGAGCCGTGCGCCCCTAAATCCAGCGGTTGCAATCAGGCCTTTAAGCTCATCTGGCGTGCGCGGCCGGCCCCGTCCCATCGCAAAGAGATAGAAGCCGAAATAGGCGGCACCTGCAGGCTCGGCGCCGCGCGTTCCGGACATCGGTTCAGCGATCACGACGACCCCTTCTGCCGGCAGCGCCCGGCGCGCCGCCTTGAGAATCGTCAACGCGGTCTCGTCGTCGTGGTCGTGCAGCACGCGCACCAGCGTGACGATGTCGGCACCTTCGGGCAACGTTCCGGACTTGAAGTCGCCGCCGACCGCCTGTGCACGGGCGGCGATTCCCGCCGCCTCGAATCGAGCCTGGGCGCGGGCCGCGACCGGCGGCAGATCGAACAGGATCAGGCGCAACGCCGGGAAGCGCTGCGCGACCGCCGACAGGAACACCCCCTCGCCGCCACCGACATCCAGGAGGCATCGGTGGCGTGCGAACGGATAGGCTGCGAGCACCTCCTCGGCAATGAACGCTTGGGAGGCCGCCATCAGGGCCGAATAGTCGGCGACCGCATCGCCCGCGAGCGCGGATGGGTTCTCGGTCCCGGCATAGGCCCAGTAGCCGCCAAGCGCCGTCGTCTCCCGCTCGCCACGCAGCAACGCAACCGGATCGGCAAGATCGGCATAGAGCAGCGCGTGATGCTCGATCATCTCGGTAAGCCCGCTTGTGCCGAGCAGTGCCGCTCCGAGCGGTCCGAGGCCGTAGCGTTCGCCGCTTCGCCGAGCGACCAGCTCGAGCGATGCAGCAGCATCGAGCAGACACCGCGCCGATTCAGGCGGCAGTGCCAACCGCTCGGCGAGCGTCGCGGCCGTCTGCGGACCTTCGGCCAGCATCTCGAGAAGGCGCAGGCGTACACAGGCAAGCAGCACCTGGGAATAGACGAACCCGGCGCACAGATCGAACAATGCGCGTGTGCGGCGGCGCGCAATCGGGCGCGTCAATGGAAAGGCGGTCGCAAGGCGCTGAAAGGTCGGATTCGCGAGCAGCCGGTCGCGCGCGGCGAACCACCGATCCGCAAGGCCGCGCGCGGCAGGCGGTCTGCTCGGTCCGCTCATGAAGGCAGCCATTGCATCATCCGCCAGGGCATCGGCAGGCAACCGGCAAGTCGCGGCTGCGACCTGCCGCCACCGTTTCGGCGCCTGTGCAAAACACCGGCAGCATGCCGGAACGCGATTGCTTCAGCTAGATCAACCGCGCGGTCTTTCACTTTGTGTGGTCGCATGATCTTGTCCGAAAAGTCTGCCAACTTTTCGGGATCATGTTTTAGGTCTTTGTGTGGTCGCATGATCTTGTCCGAAAAGTCTGCCAACTTTTCGGGATCATGTTTTAGGTCTTCGTATGGTCGCATGATCTTGTCCGAAAAGTCTGCCAACTTTTCGGGATCATGCTCTAGGCCGCCTGCGGCGCCGCAAGGTGCTTCGGCACCAGGCGCTTGGCCTCTGCCAGGATCAGGCTCTTCAGATCCCCTTCCCCCGGACAGGCCGGAATGGCCGCAATCGCTTCCTTGAGAAGCTGATCGAGCCGCGCCAAGGCACCGGAGAGCCCCAATTCGCTCACCGCGCTCGGGCGACCCAGTGCCGCATCCTGGCCGGCGGGCTTGCCCATCTCGTCCTCGTCGGCCGCAGCGTCGCGGATATCGTCGGCGACCTGATAGGCTTCGCCGATCCGCTCGCCGAGCGCGCGCCAGGGCTGTGGATCGCGCCCCGCCGCCGCCGCGCCGAGCATTGTCGCCGCCGCGAACAGCGCACCCGTCTTGGACTGGTGATAGTGCGCGAGGTCGACCTCCGGCTCGCATTCCCAGGCCTGTCCGGCCGCAATCCCCAGCGGCATGCCGACCGAGCCGGCGACGGTGAGAATCACCCGCGGGAGCCGCTCCGGCGAGCACTTGGCATGAGCGATCGCCTCGAAGGCCATGACGATCAAGGCGTCGCCCGCAAGCACGGCGAGCCGCTCGCCGAATGCACGGTGAACCGAGGGCTTGCCGCGCCGCGTCGCCGCGTCGTCGAAACACGGGAGATCGTCATGAACGAGCGAGGCACAGTGCAGCAGCTCGATCGATGCCGCCGCCGCGTCGGTCAGTTCGGGCTCGTCATCACCGCAGGCCGCCGCGACCGCAAGGCACAGCCGCGGTCGCACGCGTGCCCCGCGTGGAAACACCGCATGGCGCATGGCCGCGGCAAGACGGGGTGGCGCCCCGGGACCTTCCCCAAGTTCAATCGCCCGATTGAGAGCCCGTTCGATCCTGGCGCTGCCGTCCATGGCTGTCTCCGGCCGCTGTCATCAATTATTGTCACATGAAAGTGTCACACATTATAGACAGTCGCATAAGGAACGCAATGGTTATCTGAGGGGTAGGGTTATCCCGGGTTAGTGCTATGTCTGGGTCATGGGCTTGCAGAGCGAGAAGGTCGTCGTTGTCGGCGCCGGGGTTGGGGGCCTCGTCGCGGCGCTGGAGCTTGCCGCCCGCGGCCTTGCGGTGACAGTGGTCGAGCGGGCAGCGGCACCTGGCGGCAAGATGCGCGAACTCGCCATCGGCGACGCCCGTATCGACGGCGGACCGACCGTGTTCACCATGCGCTGGGTGTTCGAGGAGCTGTTCGCGTCCGTCGGAGCCTCTTTGACCGAACATCTGTCGCTGCAACCGGTCGAGATCCTTGCCCGCCATGCCTGGAGCGAACGGGAGCGGTTCGACCTGTTCGCCGACCGCGCCCAGTCGGCAGACGCCATTGCTGCCTTCGCCGGCCGGGCGGAAGCCCGGCGCTACCTCGCGTTCTGCGATCGCGCGCGCAGCATCTATCACACGCTCAAAGGCCCGTTCCTTTGCTCGCCACGCGGCAATCCGCTGACGCTCGTCCAGAATGTCGGGCTCGGCCGGATTGGCGAGCTGCGCGGGATTTCGCCGTTCTCCAATCTGTGGTCCGCGCTCGGCGAGCATTTCCATGATCCGCGGCTGCGCCAACTCTTTGGCCGCTATTCCACCTATTGCGGCTCTTCACCCTTCCACTCGCCGGCGACGCTGATGCTGATCGCCCATGTCGAGCAGGACGGCGTCTGGCTGGTCGAAGGCGGCATGCACCGGCTGGCGCGCGCGATCGCCGCGCTTGCCGAGGCAAAGGGCGCGGCCTTTCGATACGAAGCGGAGGCAAGGGAGGTCGTCCTTGAACGGGGCCGCGTCGCCGGCGTCAAGCTTGCCTGCGGCGACTACATTCCGGCGGACGCCGTGGTGATGAATGCCGACGTCGCCGCGCTCGCGGCCGGCCTGTTCGGTCGCGCGGTCGCCCGGGCGGCGCCGCCGGTGGCGCCGGCGGCGCGCTCGCTGTCCGCCGTCACCTGGGCGTTGCTGGCGCCGACCGAAGGCTTCCCGCTGGTGCGCCACAACGTGTTCTTCTCGCACGACTACCCAGCCGAGTTCGACGACATTTTTACGCATTCGCGCCTTCCGCGCGCGCCGACCATCTATGTCTGTGCGCAGGACCGCGGCGACGACGAGGCCACGGCCGGAGACGGCAATCCCGAGCGCCTTCTCTGTCTCGTCAACGCCCCACCCTTCGCAGACAGGAAACCGATCGGCCAAGCGGAGATTAGTGAATGCGAGCGGCAGACTTTCATGATGCTGGAGCAATGCGGACTGCGCATTCATCGCAGTCCGCAGACGACCGTTCTGACGACGCCGGCCGAATTCAACCGACTCTTTCCGGCTACGGGCGGCGCGCTGTACGGGCGGGCGTCGCATGGATGGAGAGCATCGTTCCAGCGACCGGGCGCGCGCACAAGAATTCCGGGGCTGTATCTGGCGGGGGGGAGCGCGCATCCGGGCGCGGGCGTGCCAATGGCGGCGCTGTCTGGAAGGCTTGCGACGGAGAGCCTGACGGCGGATTTAGCTTCGACCAACCGGTTGAGCCGCATGGCTATAAGTGGTGGTATCTCGACGCGCTGAGCGACGATAAGCGCCACGGCCTCACCATCATCGCCTTTGTCGGCAGCGTTTTCTCGCCCTATTACGCCTCTGCGCGCCGGCGCGGCGAGGCCGATCCGCTCAATCATTGCGCCCTCAATGTCGCGCTCTACGGCGAGGGCGGCAAGCGCTGGGCGATGACCGAACGCGGGAAGGCGGCGGTCGCGCGCGACGCCACGACCTTCACCATCGGGCCGAGCGCGCTCTCTTGGGAGGGCGGAGTGTTGACGGTGCGTTTCGAGGAAACGGCCGTGCCCTCGCTCGGACAGATCCGCGGTACCGTGCGGGTGATCCCGACTGCACTGACCCGGATCGAGCTCGAGCTTGACGACGAGGGCCGCCATTTCTGGCGTCCGCTCGCCCCATGCGCCCGGGTCGAGGTCAAGATCGACAAACCCGGCCTGCAATGGAGCGGCGACGGCTATATCGACGCCAATCGCGGCGATGTGCCGCTCGAAGACACATTCGTGCGGTGGGACTGGTCGCGCGCGAGGCTGAAGGACGGCGCGGCCGTCGTCTATCAGGGGACGCGCCGCCGGGACGGCGATTTCTCCGTCGGCTTGCGGTTCGACCAATCTGGCGGCGTGGTCGAGTTCGAGCCGCCGCCGCGCACCATTCTGCCGCCGACCTTCTGGCGCATTCCGCGTTACGTCTCCTCCGAAGCGGCACCCAAAGTCATCGAGACTTTGGAGGACGCTCCCTTTTATGCGCGATCCCTGGTGGAGACCCGCCTGCTCGATCAGCCCGTCACGATCTTTCACGAGAGCCTTTCGCTCGACCGCTTTCGCATGCCCGTGGTGCAGATGATGCTGCCGTTCCGCATGCCGCGGCGCGCCGGGTGAGCCGATTACGAGCTTCCGTACCCTGTCTCGGCTCGACCTTGTTTGCCCCCGGCTTGAAAGGACGATTGGCGGGTTGTTGTCGATCCGTTCGTTCCCGCGTACGCGGGAACGAACGATACTCGACCAAGACTGGGTTCCCGCTTTCGCGGGAATGAACGGAAATGACGACAGCTTGGATTCTGTCGAATCTCACGTCAGTTCGAACACGCAGGCCGGATCGCCTTGCGCCTGACAAGCGATCTCGCGCGCGACTATGTCGCGCGCGACCAGCGCGCGGAACAGCCGCTCGAACGTCGCCGCGTAATAGTCGCACAACGGGCGCGACGCCTTCTCATCGCGGCAGAGCGGGCAATTCGCGATGGTGATGCGAACGACCGGACCCGTCTCGGCGCTGAACAAACCGCTGCCGACAAACGTCCAGGCATTGCGCCCGATCGCCGCGAGCAAAGCGCGGCGCGCAAGCGCGCGCGGCAGGATCCGCAAGAGATATTGAGCAGGTTTCGGGATCCGGTGGGCGAGCACATAGTCGCCGGTCAGTCTTCCGGCCTCGCGTGCAACACGCGCGGTGCGATCAAGGCCGAGCTCGCGACGCACCACCCGATGCAGCGCGATGACGTCGCGCTCGTCGACCATGTGCTGCGGCACTTCGGCGAGATGATGCGCAAGACCCGCTGCCTCGAACAGCTGCGCGGTGCCTTCCGCCCCGATCTCGCCACGCAACGCCTCAGCCATGCGAATGATGGCATTGGGGCCGATGCGCGCGCCCGGTTCCGTTCCCGTCGAGGAGGGGGAAGCGGACATCATCCGCTCGGGCCGTCAGCGGGCCCGCACCATTTCTTTTTCGCCGGTGCGCTTGCGACGGCGTTTCGGGTTTTCGTCTTCGAATCCGACGGCCTGGCCTTGTTCGAGCGTGCGCGTCGAATCGAAACCGAAATCGACCTTCTTCGACTGCGGGCCCCAATCGTTCACGCGGCCGAGATCGTAGAACTTGCGCTCCATGCTTACGCCGTGCCTCCGGTCGCGGGCGTCCCGAGATCACTGTCCGAATAGGCAAGTGTCTCCCGATCGAACTGCCGCCGCTCGATGCTGTCGAACAGATCAAGCACCCAACCGATACGGCTGTCGATATCCCACCACGGGGCCGAGACGGCGCTGAGGCCGTTATCGACCGGCGTTGCCGCCGCAACGGCATCGACGAGGAAACGCACTTCGGCGAGAACCGGCGAGGCCGGCGCCTTGCGCAGCACAGCGACGAAGGGTGTGGCGGCGAAGGAACGGACGAGCAGCCAGAGTTTTTGGCGGGTCGGGACCACTGCGCGGTAAGAAACCGAATCGAGGCCGGCGCGCTCCAGCGCGCGACCGATTTCCGCATAGATCAGGCGGGCAGCGAGAATTCCCGGCCGGCAGGTCAGAGGTAAGGCGGCAATGCCGCCGACGGCGCGGACATAGAGCTCGTCGGCCGCCGCGAGCAGCCGCTGCACGACCTTGCCCAATCGCGCGTCATAGTGTGGACGCGCAAGCCAATCGTCCGGATCGATCCCGGCGTCGCGCATCCACTCCAATGGAAGATAGATGCGCCCCATACGCGCATCCTCGCCGACATCGCGGGCGATATTGGTGAGCTGCATCGCAACGCCGAGATCGCAGGCGCGCGCAATGACGCTGGGCTCGCGCGCTCCCATCAACAGGGCCATCATGGCGCCGACCGTTCCGGCGACACGCGCGGCGTAAGCCCTGAGTTCCGACAGAGTTTCGTAGCGGCGGCCGGCGGTATCCCAGGCAAAGCCGTCCAGCAAGGCCTCAGGCAGCTCGCGCGGAATGGCATGGCGCTCGACCAGAGCGGCAAAGGCCCGATCGACCGGCGTCTGCAACGGATCGCCCGCATAAGCCCGCGCCAGGCGCTCGGCGAGCTGCACCGCGGCATCGCCACAGGCTTCATCACCGTCCACCGCATCGTCGGCGCAGCGGCAGAATGCATAGAGCGTATAGGCGCGCTCGCGCATCTCGGGCGGCAGCAGCATCGAGGCGGCAAAAAAGCTGCGCGAGCCCTGGCGGATCAAACTCCGGCACGCGGCCTGATCGGCTTGCATTTCAAGGACGCTCTCAGGCCACAGGGACATGGGGCACCAATCGATCGAGGACGCGCGCCGATGACAGCACGCCGGGTACGCCGGCACCGGGATGGGTCCCCGCGCCGACAAGGAAAAGCCGGTCGACCTCCTCGCTCTTGTTGTGCGGCCTGAACCAGGCGCTCTGGGTGAACAAGGGTTGGAGGCTGAAGGCAGCGCCGTTGACCGAGCACAGCCGCATCAGAAAGTCCTTCGGGGTCGTCATGCGCGACGTGATCACGTGCTGCTGCAGGTCCGGCAGCACCGTCTCGCTCAGCCGCTGCGCGATCGCCTGGCGGTAGGGCTCGGCCGCCTGCTCCCAGTCGGTCCCGCCGAGGAGATTCGGGACCGGAGACAGCACATAGAAGGCATCGCACCCGTCCGGGGCGAGCGAAGGATCGGTGGCGGTCGGCCGGTGGAGGTAGAGGCTGAAATCGCTCGCCAGCACCTTTCGATCGAAAATGTCCCGCAACAGATCCTTGTAGCGCGGGCCGAGCAGGATCGAGTGATGCGGCACCTCGGGATAACGCCGGGACGTGCCGAAATACCAGACGAACAGGCTCATGGTGTAGCGCGTGCGGGCGAGCTTGCGGTCGGTCCAGCGGCGGCGCGTATCGGGCGGCAGCAGATGGCCGTAGGTCCAGGCGGCATCGGCATTGGAGACGACGATATCCGCCGGGATTGCCTCGCCGGAGGCGAGCCGGACGCCGGTCGCAGCGCGGTCCTTCACCGTGATGGATGTCACCTCTGCGCCGTAACGGATTTCGCCGCCCTGCCCCTCGATCAGGTCCGCCATTTTGGTGACCAGCCGGCCAGTCCCGCCCATCGCGAAAAAAACGCCGAAGCGCCGCTCCAGATAAGCGATCAGGCAATAGATCGAGGTGACGGTGAAGGGATTGCCGCCGATGAACAGCGGCTGGAAACTCAGGGCGACGCGCAGCCTTTCATTCTTGATATGGCTCGAAACGAGCCCGTAGACGCTGCGATAGCTCTTGAGGCGAATGAAATCGGGCAGCAGCGGCAGCATCGACGCAATCTTGTCGAACGGCACATGGCCGAGACGTTCGAAGCCGACGCGATAGATCGCTTCGCTCGCCGCCATGAAACGCTCAAAGCCCTCGACGTCGTCCGGCGACAGGCGGGCGACCTCGGCGCGCATCGCCGCCGGATCGCGGCTTGCCTGGAACGTTTCCCCATCGTCGAAGCGCAGGCGGTAGAATGGATCGACCGCGCGCAGCTCGACATCGTCGGCAAGCCGACGCCCGCACATGTTCCACAGCTCTTCGAACAGGAACGGGGCCGTGACAATGGTCGGCCCGGCATCGAAGGTGAAGCCGTCCTGACGGTGGACATAGGCGCGTCCGCCCGGCTGATCGAGCTTTTCGAGAACCGTGACGCGATAGCCGCGCGCGCCGAGCCGGATGGCCGCGGCCAAACCACCGAAACCGCTGCCGATCACCACGGCATGCGGTCTGTCCGGCGCAAACTGAATGGCGGGAGCCCCCACCCGTTCGACTGTCAACGTCGACATCACATCAGATATGTACCATGAAGTTGACACTGCCGCCAAGATCGACAGGAAAGACCCGCGCGCGCCGAGGCCGCCGCGGCAAATAGAACATTCGCATGATTTATCATCGATTTGGTCGTTCTTTCTGCGGCCAGCCGATTCCGCGGGACTGACAAGCACTCCAATAAAATCAACCCAGTCGCGTCATTATGGCAGCGCAGCATGCAACCACGACCAGCTCGAATCACCCAAACCGTGATTTCTTAATCGTCCTCGCGCGTCACCCGCCTGCGCATTCCGCGCAAGCTGGACCATACGATCAGGCCCACCAGCGGGATGCTGGCGCCCATCACGATTTCCGGACGGACGTGCAACCCCCAGACCGACAGGCCTTTCGCGGCATAGCCGATCAGTCCGACCACGTAATAGGTAATGGCCGCGACCGAGAGCCCTTCAACCGTCGTCTGCAGACGCAATTGCAGCTTGGCACGCCGGTTCATCGATTCGAGCAGCGAACGGTTCTGGCCTTCGCGGGTGACGTCGGCGCGGGTCGCCAGCAACTGGGTTGCGCGCGAGACCCGGCGCGATAGCGCATCCTGGCGTTCGCTGCTCGCCTCGCAGGTGCTCATCGCCGGCGCCAGGCGGCGCTCCGTAAACTCCCGAAAGGTCTGAAGTCCTTGGATGCGCTGCTCGCGCAATTCCTGAATGCGCTGCTGCACGAGACCATAATAGGCGGCGGAAGCGCTGAAACGGAAATGATGGGCTGCATCGCGGCTCTCGATCTCCGCCGCGAGCTGGGTGAGCCGACGCAGCAGCACCGGCTCGTCCCCTTCTCCGGCATCCACCAGAGCCGCGGTGACCTCCGCGAGGTCCTGCTCGCGCTCGGCGAGAAAGGGCGCGAGATCACGTGAGATCGGCAGCGCCAGCAGCGCCAACATCCGATAGGTGTCGATCTCGAACAGCCGTTGGACGATGCGCCCGGCCTGCAGCGGCGTCATGCTGCGATCCTGCACGAAGAACCGGCTGAACCCATCGCTCTTCACGCGAAAATCGGTAAAGGCGGAGCCCGCGCCGCCGGACACTGAAGCGCCGACCAGAACATTGTTATCGAACAAGCGAGCGGAAAGCTCGGCGGGATCGATCGGGGTCTGGCTATCGCGCACCAAGACCGCATTCGCGGCGACAATGACCTCGCCGGGGCGGGACGCGATCCATTTGCGCGGCACCTGCTCAATCGCGGGTTCGGCAAAAAGGTTATCGCCGACGCCCGGGCTGATGAATGTGTAGCGAGCAAATTCGGTGTGCCGCTCCCAAATGAAGCGCAGCCCCCCGAGATCGGCGCTGAAGTGATTGGACTGCGCCCACGGCGCCGAAGTGCCGAAGCGGCGGGCGAGCTCAACGATCCCCTGCTCCTCCGCGTCACGGTTGGACCAATCGGAGAACATCGCGATATACGACACGCGCACGGGCGGGCTCAGCGCCTCGGGCGGGCGGGCATGAACCTCATTGTTCAATTCGAAACGCTGGGAATGATCGCTAGGTAACATGATGCGGCCGTGCTCCGCGAGCGCGCGATTGCTTCAGGTTGGATGAATCGCGCCCTCTTTCTCTTTGTTTCGTCGAATGATTTTATCCGAAAAGCCTGCCAACTTTTCCGGATCATGCTTGAGGCGCGCGACCTGTCTCCTTGATCCGATCGCGCTCTTTATCCCTTTGTTTGGTCGCATGATCTTGTCCGAAAAGTCTGCCGACTTTTCGGGATCCTGCGCCAGATTCCGTTCATTCCCGCGCAAGCGGGAATCCCCCTTGGCGGTGCATCTGGGTCCCCGCTTTCGCGGGGACGAACGGACGAGAGCGCGATCCGCTAAGATCGAGTCGTCCGCGCACCATTTTTCTACATTCTATCGCACGACCTTCGCCCGAAAAGTCTGCCAACTTTTCGGGATCATGCTCCGGCTGTTGTCAAGTTCTCTTTACAGAGAAGAGGGAGCTTTCGAAAGCCGCCTCGTTGCGGCGTGAGAGATCTGATCGATTTTTCCGCAATAGGCCGACGCGATTAGTTGTTCGGCAATGCACCGACGCTGCCGGCGAATTCCGTAATGATCGCCGCAACCTCTTGCGGCCGCTCTTCGTGAGCAAGATGGCCCAATCCCCGTAGATACTCAACCTTCGCGTTTGGCAGCATATCGCGCACCTGAAAAGACTCATCCGGCGAGACGGTCTTATCGTCACCGCCGACAATCAGGAGAAGCGGCGTTGCCAGCCGAGGCAGGTCGCGCATCAGCGGATTCAAGTCCCAATTCGCCATCATCAACAGAGCCGCCTGCGCATGGACGGGATTGCGCACCAGCCGTCCGTAAAGCTCCACGCCGACCGGATCGATCTTCGAGCCCGTGGCATCGAGCAGGTTTTGGATGACCGCCTTGTCCTCGGCCCGCCACGCAAACAGACGGGCGGCCCAAGTGGAGCCGGCGAGCACCCGCGCAATCGGGGAGAAGATCTGCCCGGCGATGCCGCGGAAGGGCTGGAACGCGCCATTGATGCTGACGAGCCCGCGCGGCGCAATCATCTTGTCGAGAGTCATGCGGGCAATGATGGCGGCACCCGCCGAGTGGCCGGCCGCAAGCGCCGGCTCCATGCCGAGCACCTGCAGCAATTCGCCGAGCGAGGCCGCCATTCCCGGCAATGAAACCTTCTGGGCCGGCGGCATCTCGGTGAAGCCGTGTCCGGGCAGATCGGGCGCGATCACGATGAACGTCCCGGCAAGGGCGGGAGCGAGGTCGCGGAAGGAATGGGTCGAGGCGCCGGTGCCGTGCAGGAGCAGGATCACCGGTCCCTGCCCCATCTGCTGCACGTGCCAGCACAGGCCGCCGGCGCGCACGAAGCGGCTCGCCTCACGGTTCGGCCAGTCGCGGCCGTCGCGCTCCCAGACGAGCCCCTCACTCATGCGCGCAGGGCAGTTCGATCGTTTGCTTGGCGCCGGCTTCTCTTGCACTGGCTGACGGGAATGGCCGGCCGATAGCGCCGCGATGTGCGTAGAGCCGGACGCTGAACCCTCGTACGGCGCAAGGCCCGGGGCGGCACAGGCGGTACAGGCGAGAAGGACGATGCACAGCGCAAGACAAGACCGACTCATGCGTCGACATTCGGCGCGATTGGGCGCGATCGCTCAGAGCTGAATCGATCGCGCTTTCTTTCTCTTCGTTTGGTTGCATGATCCTGTCCGAAAAGCCTGCAACTTTTCGGGGTCATGCTCTAGCGCCGCCGATATGGCCAAGGAACCCGTCATATTCGCGCACCACCGCATCAAGCGCCTCGAATTGCGGGAAGGCGCCGGTCGAGAACACCTTGATCGTCCAGTTGGGCCGGTCCCTGAAAGCCTTTGCCCCGTCAAAATTGACGAAATCGCCGCGCACGCCGTGGATCATCAATACGGGTAGCTGGAGCGACTGGTAGATACGGGTGATGTCGGTGCTGAACAGAAAGCCGCCGACGAAATAGAACGGGGCATGCTCGGCGCCGGGCTGATGCGAGGTGAGATAGGCGTAGTCCCACAGGCCCTCGTCGATGTCGCGCGAGCCCCAGGTCTTTTCGAGAAAGAACCGGGCGCTGACGCGGGTGTTGAGCAGGTCGTAGACGGCGCGGCCCCACAGCGGAAAGGACAGCGCATCATAGACGAACCAGTTCCCGCGGGTGTTCTCGGGCGAACCGGCGCGCGGCGCCCTCGAATCGAAGCCGGTCGGGCTGATGAATGCCAGGCTGCGGAAGAGCTCGGGGGTCTCGCTTGCGGCGCGGGCGACGAACTCGCAGCCGAGCGAAAGCGCAAATGCGTCGAGCGGCTGGCCTCCCTCGCGCTGCCGGATTTCCTCCACGATCGCATGAATCGCATCGGTCATCAGGCGCGGCGTGTATTCGCGGTCGCTGCGCTCGGAGAAACCGAAACCCGGAAGATCGAGCGCATAGACCCGGCGCTGCGTGCGGTAGTGCTCATAGAGCGGACGCACCTCGTAGGACGATGCGGCGGCATTGATGGTGTGGATCAGGAGAAGCGGCGGGGCCGATCCCTCCGGCAAAGCCCCTTCCGGACCGGCTGTGTAGTAGCTCAGCCGGCCGGCTTTGCTGTCGATCTCGCGCCGCTCGCCCGACAGCGCCGGCGGCAGCGGCAGGCGCCGGGGAACGAAGAACGTGCTGTAGCCGATCCAGCCGGCCGCGGCCGTCGCCGGCACGGCAAACATCGCCTGCGCAAGCCCGAACGGACGGGTCGGGCGCTGTGGGGATTTGGCGGGTTCTTGCATATCAAGCCTGTTGGTGATCGCTCATTGGCGGGATGGATCATTCGCGTAAGCAAACCGCAACGCCGATTATCTGATTATGCCGAAAGGCGTTACTCCGATCACGCATTCTAGTGATGCGGCAACAACGCTTGAGCACATCTCATTGTGTTGGTGCCGCATCACAAAGCAACGGGTTAACTGGTGTTCCGGGCTGACGGTCCGGTATCGGACCGTCAGAGAAGGAAACACTGGAGCGCGATTGCCTTAGGTTGATTCAATCGCGCCCTCGTTCTCTTTCTTTGTTCGGTCGCATGATCTTATCGAAAAAGTCTGCCAACTATTCGGGATCATGCTCCGGCGAGACGTTCCAGTTTAATCATCAATCATTGCCGCACCGATTGCTCGCTCTGGCGCGTCGTGGCGCGCACCGCGCTTGATATGGCGGCGGCATCGGCATAGGGCAACGGCACATAGGTCGCGCCCATCTCTTCCGCGAGCTTGCGCGCCATCGGCTTGGGATGCGGCGCGGTATCGATGAGGAGCGCGGTGAAGCCTTCGGCGCGCAGCGCGCGCGCGGAGGTAAGGGCATCCTCTTCCGCCTGGCTGCGGCCCGCGCTGCCGTCGCGGGCGATGTTCGCCTGGCCGTCGGTGAGGAAGATGGCGATCGGCGTCTGGCCGCGGCGGCGGACCTGGTCGGCCATGCCGACAGAAAGGTCGATCGCGATCGCCAGCGGTGTGCCGCCGCCGCCGGGCAGGCCGGCGAGATTGCGCTTGGCGCGCACGAGCGACCGGGTCGGCGGCAGGAGCAGCTCGGCTGTGCGGCCGCGGAAGGCGATCAGCGCCACCTGGTCGCGGCGGACATAGCATTCGGCGAGCATCAGTTCGACCGCGCCCTTGGTTTCGGCGAGCCGATGCAAGGCCGCCGAGCCGGACGCGTCGACGACGAAGATGGTCGTCGTTTCGGTGCGCTGCTTGAATCGTGTGACGCGAAAATCGTCGTGGCGGACCTCGACGCGCGTCGTCGGCTTTGCCCCCGTCGCCTGTTGGCGCTCGCGCCGGCGCAATGGCTGCCAGGGCGCTGCTACGCGCAGCGTTTCGACGACATCAAGCCGGGCGCCGGCGCGCGGATCGCCGCGCTTTATGCCGGCGGGACGGCCGCGGAGCTTCGACTTCTGCACGAGCCCCGCCTTCCCGCCACTTGCCGCACGCGGTCGCAATCGACCGGAGAGCCGCAACGCTTCGAGCAGGCCGGCCGGGATCACCGCCTGCGCAGCCTCGAGCACGACATCGGCGAGCGGCTTGTCACGGTCGCCCGCGTCGGAATCATCGCCTTCCTGTTCGGGCGGCGGCTGCTCGGGCGGCTGCTCCTGCTCCTGGTCCGGCGGTTGCTCAGGCATAGGCAGGACCGTCGCACGTGGCGCAAGCACCAGCCGGCCGGCGGCGGCCGCGTCCTCGGGCGCAACCGCGCTCCGGCCCGCGAGCGCGGCATGCGCGCGCGCCGCCTTGAGCGCAAGCAACGGCGCACGCGCCGAGGAGACACCAAGCGCCATCGCCGCATTGCATAGGACGGAGACGATCTCCTCGCTCGCCGTAACCCCGGGAAGGCACGCCTGCGCCGCCTCAATGTCGTCGGTATCGCCGTCCGCCGCCGAGGATTGCGGCGTCGTGCCGGCAAGATCGAGCCAGAAGGCGAGCCGGTCGAGCAGCGCCGACGGCGGCCGCTCATCTGCCACCATCCCCTCGTCGAGTGCGACAACCCCGAGGCGCGCCGGCATATCGATCGCAAGCCCGTCGCGCTCGACCGCGACCGCGCCGCGATCGAGCACCATCGCGATCCGCGCCGCCGTGCCCTTGCTCATCCGCTCCGCCATCGCGGCCAGCAGCACGCCCTGATCGGTCTCGGCGAGGACTCCGCGCTCGGCGATCGGACGTCCGGCGCGCAGCGTCGCGGCGAGATCCAACCCGCCCAACAGGCGGCTGTCGCCGATATGGAGCGGCAGCCGGCGCCAGGGCTGTTCCGGCGCCAAGTGTTCACGCAGGAAAGCAAGCCAGCGCTCACGCTGAAATCCCGGCAGCGCGCGCAGCGAAACGCCGCCCAGTCCTGCCGGATCGACCGCGAACAAGCGGGCGGCGAGCAGCGCATCCGCCCAGGGAGACGGCTCGCTGCGGTCCGGCTCCTTCATGCGCCGAACAGCTCCATGACGGCGCGCTCGACGCGCACCGTCGATCCCGCCTCGTCAAGCGGATTGCGGCGCAGGCGGTGCCGCAGCGCCGGCGCTGCGACATGGCGCAGATGCGCATCGCCAACCGACCCATCGCCCTGCAAAGCGGCGTAGGCGCGCGCCGCGCGCACCAGCGTGAGCTCGCCGCGCAGCCCATCGGTGCCGAGACCGACACACAGCTTGGCCGCCCGTTCGAGCGCATCGTCCGTGACCTTGACCCGTGCCAACCGCTCGCGCGCAGCGACAATGCGGCGCCGCAGCTTCTGATCCTCCTTCTTCCAGGCCGCGACAAAGGCCTCCGGGTCACGCTCGAAATCATCGCGCCGGCGCACCACCTCGATGCGCGTCTTCAGATCGTCGGGCGTTTTCACCTCGACCGAGAGGCCGAACCGGTCGAGCAGTTGCGGACGCAGCTCGCCCTCCTCCGGATTTCCGGTGCCGACGAGCACGAAGCTTGCCGGATGGCGAACGCTGATCCCCTCGCGCTCGACCACGTTTTCCCCCGAGGCCGCCACGTCGAGCAACAGGTCGACGAGATGGTCTTCGAGCAAGTTGACCTCGTCGATATAGAGAAAGCCGCGATGAGCGCGGGCGAGCAGCCCAGGCTCGAAGGCTTTCACGCCTTGGGTCAATGCGCGCTCAAGATCAAGCGCGCCGACGACACGGTCCTCGGTGGCCCCAAGCGGGAGATCGATCACCGGAACGGGTACGGTCTTCGCCTTACGCCCGGCGCCGACCTCCACCTGCATCTTCGGCAGGAGCGCTGCAAGCGCCCGCACCGCCGTCGATTTGCCGGTGCCGCGATCGCCGAAAATGAGCACGCCGCCGATCGTCGGGTCGACGGCGGCAACCAACAAAGCAAGCTTGATTTCGTCTTGTCCGACGATGGCTGAGAAGGGGAAGGGAACCGCCATACGCGTGCCTGTCTGAGATTGCCGGGCAGATTGCCCTCTTCTTATTCACTTATCGGCGCAATATCCACGGCGAAGCGCTTCGTCTCGCCGACAAATGCACGCCTTCGGGATCATGCTCTCCTTCTTTGGTCGCATGACCTTGTCCGAAAAGTCTGCCAAGTCTTTGGAAAAGGCCATGCTCTAGGTGGGGCCGTCATCGCCGGCATGCATCGCGTACCAGGCCAGATGCTCGAGCACTTCGGCGGTGCGCCTGACCGATGCGCGCACGCTCTCAAGCATGTCGGCCATTCCGGTGGTGTCCAGACAGTCGGTGATTTCGAGGGCGGCGAGCTGAGCGTTTTCCAGAATCGGAGACATCAGTGTTCGATACATGCTGTCGGCTTTGGCGTCGAGCCGCAACGTGATCAACCGGTGGCGCTCATACACGCCTTCCTGGAAGCGGCGTCGCGCGCTCTCCGCGGCCTTGCGCTCGGTCAGGTCGGTGAAGACGAGAACGAATCCGAGCACCTCGCCGGGCGACGAAAACACCGGGTCGGCCCGCACCGCAAGCGGCTGCGGTTCGCCGCGATCATGCTCCAGGTTGATTTCGCCTCGCCAGGTCCGGTGCTGGCGCACGAGGTCGCGCAGCCTTTGTCGCACCGCCGTCGGATCGTTGAAAAAGGCCGGCAGGTCGTCGATCGATCGCGGCGGATTGCGCCCGTCGGGCAGCAGGCGACCGAACGCCGAGTTGACGAGGAGAATGTGGCCGTCCGGATCGGTGATGATCACCGGTTGCTCGGAGAGCTGCACCTGGCCGCGCACGCTGTCGAGCTGGTGCGCGGCGATCAGCATCCGCACGGAGCGGAACTGCAGCACCACATCGGTCACGGTATCGCCGATCAGGCGGGCCGCGGTCAGGTCTGCGGGCGTCCACGGATCGGATGTTCCCTGCACGATCTCCTGCCATTTGGCGAAGGAGCGGCGCGGCGATAGATCGGAGGGGGCGTCACCGATCACGAACGGCTTGAAGGGGTCGCCGGCCCAGGTCACGGTACGAACCCGCTCCGGGCGGAACCAGAGTAGATACTCGCCGGGCGAGCGCGACATCGGCGTCGCCAGCAGCCCGCTGGCAACCCCGGTGAGGGCTGCGAATTCCGGCTCTTCGATTCCAAGCGAGCCGGTCGCATAGACCGACGCGCGCGGCTGGCGGTCGAGCCAGGCGGCGATCTCGCGAATCTGCGGCGTGCCCGGCACCTCGCCGACGGAAAGGACCTCGTTCTCGTACAAGAGGGCGGCGCCGGTCGCGCCGACCGGATCGAGCAGAGGCTGCGCGCGGTCGAACAAAGCGCGGCGCCAGTCGCCGGCGCGCGAGATCGTCCCGATCATCTGCTGTTCGAGGCGGCGCACCGCGATCTCGGCCCGGAACTGGCCGAAGCTCTCGAGCGCCGCGATTCGCGTACCGAAGGTCTCGGCCAGCAATTCGCACACCGCGCGAATCTCGAACGGAACGATACGCGGCTCGTAGTGATGGCAGGCGACAAGGCCCCATAAGCGCCCGCCGACCATCACCGAAACGACGAGCGTTGCGGCCACTCCCATATTCTTCAGGTACTGGATATGGATCGGCGACATGCTGCGCAGGAAGCACAGCGACATATCGAGATCATTGCCGCTGAACGGCGAATAGCGCGGCACCAACGGAACCGGCGTATACCCCACGTCGACCAGGACGCGCACGCGATTGCGCTCGTAGAGACGCCGCGCGATCTGCGGAATGTCGGAGGCGGGATAGCGGTTGCCGAGATAGGGCTCGAGCGCTGCCTCGCGCTGCTCGGAAAACACCTCGCCATGGCCCTGGTCGTCGAAGCGGTACACCATGACCCGGTCGTAGCCGGTCACCGAGCGGAAAATCCGTGCCGCCTCATCGCACAATGCGTGCAGCGACGCCGCCCCGAGGATGGACTGGAGCGCCTTTTCCAGTTCGTGCGACAAGGAAAAGGGCGGGCCGGCCCGTTCGATCTCGATGACGAGCCCCTCCCCCGGCGGGCGGTGCAAGAGCCCGTCGACAGTGCTGCCGCCGAGCCGGCAGCGCACCGCGCGCGGTATCGTATCCAGAGGGTCGCGCAGATGTGGCGCGATGCAATCGACGAGCTTCGGCGCGAAATCGTCGAGTGCGCGTCCCAGCACCGGCCGGTCGAGCCCTAAGAAAGCGGCGGCATTGGCGCTCGCCTGGAGCACGACATGATCGGGCTCGTTGACGACGAGCAGCGCCCCATGCGGCTGGATCGACTGCGCGAGATGAATCTGTTCATGCTCGCAGTTGGAGAGCTGAGCCTCCCCAAAGGGAGTCGTCGCAAGGGTATCGGGCGCTTCTCCAACCCTCCGTGTCATGCCTGTCATCATCAGGATCGATCTGCTCGGCTGACCACCGCCGCTGGAGCGCGATCACTTCAAGCCGAAATCGATCGCGCTGTCTTTTGCTTTGTTTTCTCGCATGATCCTGACCGATAAGTCTGCAACTTTCCGGGATCATGTTCGCGTGGAAACGAGTGTCGGGAGAGACCGCGCTCCCCCACTATGGTCGCCGCGCGACGAACCTTAAAGGGTATTTAGTTCCGGTGAAACCAGAATTCGCCACTTCTGATTTGTTGGTTGATTTTTCTACCGCGAAACCGCTCCCACCGTCCGTCATCGTGTCCGCGCAAGCCAAGTCGGGTATTATCCTAACGACTCGGAAACACGCCTCCCGCACCAGCGTCCGCCAACCGCTAGTCGTTCGTCGCCGTGTCAGACTGGCCGAGCTGATAGCGGTTGAGCTTGGCATAGAGGCTCTGCCGACTGAGCCCGAGCAAGCTCGCCGCCGCGGTGCGGTTGCCGTGCGCCATGACGAGCGCGGCACGAATGTAATGGCGTTCGACGACACCGATGGTGTCGCCGACGAGCGTGCGTAGCGATGTCTTGCCGACCCGCTCGGCAAGCGGGCCGAGTGCCGCGATCAGTTGGTCGGCATCCCCGTTGGGAGGCGCGTGGCGGACCACGTCGCGGATCAGGATGGCAAGGTGGCCGCTCTCTTCGTCGCCGCTGCGAGCGGCCGAAATGTTGACCTCGGTCACGGCGCCGAGCTCGCCGTAAATGGTGGTCGAGAACAGGCGCACGACCGGCTGCCGTCGCAGGGTCGCAAGCAGCACGGCAAGGTCGGCCCCGGGTTGCGACAGCCACCGTCCCAGCCGCTCGCCCACGACAAGGCTCTTGCCGCCGGCTGCGACCAAGTCGACAAAAGCGCGGTTCGCACGGCGGATGATGCCGTCCGTGTTGACGACCACGAACGCGTCGGGCAGGCGCTCGATCAAGTCCTCGACCGCAATCGGATCGCGATCGATCGCAATCTGCGGCGCCTTGCCGGCGGATGCGAGCTGGACGAAGAAGACCTGTCCGGCCTCCGTGGTCATCAGCGAGGCCCGCACCAGCCAGCCTTTCTTCTCGCGGCCCAAATGCATCACAATGCCGGGCGCCTGTCCCTGCTCGCGAACAAGCCCGAGCATGGTCTGCAGGATTTCCTGTTCCGCCGGCAGCACATTGATCAGGAAATCGTAACCGGTGAGCTGGTGCGGACGCTTTGCCGGGAACCCGAGCGCCGCCATCGCGGCCGGATTGGCGTCAAGGATCCGCAGATCGTCCGCCCTGAGCAGCATCACCGCCTCGGCCGACGTCTGGAACAGAAGGCGGTAGCGGGTTTCGATGTCGCGCAGTTTCCAGTAGTCGCGCTCCATCGCCTGCTGCGCGGCGACCAGACGCGATTGCAGCTCGGCGACCGCCTGAAGGCTCTTGCCGACCGCAAGCAGGCCGGTGCGCCCCCTCACCAGAACGGTCGTGTATTCGATCGGGAGTTCGCGGCCGCTCGGAAAGCGTTGGGTGACTTGGCGGAAGGCCGACACTCCGGTGCTGCGGGCATCCTCGACCATACGCCGAACTTTTTCGTCGCCGGTATTCGCGACCGTTTCGATCCACGGGCGGCCGAGCCAGGCCTCCACGCTGCGCTCATGCATGGAGTCAGATACCGTCGCCTCACGGATGATTCCATCCATGTCCAACAGCAGGGTCACGTCAGGCTGAGCGAGCATCTGCGACAGCATGAATCGTCGGTTCGCTTGGTTTGGGCGACACGGCCAACCTGCCCCGAAGGCGACGGCGGCGGCTCCTGTGCCGCCCTCCAAAAACTAGAGCGGCCCCGCAAGTCCCGATCCACAAGAAGGTCGGAATCAAAACGGTTTAAAACTCGTCCTTGACAAAGGATGTCACTGCCAGCTGCAACCGTCAACCATGCTTTCGCGGCAAAACTACGTCCGGTCACACGATTCGGTGTGAACAAGCACGGTTTGATCTAATTCCAACGGCGATAGAGGTCGGCCAAATGGGCGAACAACGCGCCGGTGAGCGCGAGTGCGACCCAAACAAGTTCCGCACCACCGAGTGCCAGGCGCAAAGCGAGCAGAAGGCATCCGCCCGACAGGAGCGTGAGGACGAGGTCGCGCGGCGCGATCCCGCGGCCGGTCGCCCGGTGATAGAGGACGATCAGCACTGCCTCCAGCACGACAAGGACGAGGATGAGATCGACGATGCGTTCGGCTGAGAGATGAGCTTCCATGGATCGGCGAATCGCATCGGCTCTCACGCTTGAGATCAAGTCTCAGGCAAGCTTCGCCCGCAGCCGGTCTAGAACGGTGCGTTGAGCTGGAATACCGTGAGGTTCAGCGCCGCGGCGAACGAGACCCAGGCGAGATAGGGAACGAGCAGCAAGCTCGCCACGATTGCAAACCGCGCGGTGAACACGATCAAAGCAAGCACCGACAGCCACAGAAACACCACCTCGACGACGGCGAAGTCGGGGCGCTGCAAATAGAAGAACAACGCGCTCCAGGCGATATTGAGCAGGCCGTTGAGCGTGAACAGGCCGATCAGGCGGACGCGGGTCGCCCCGTCCGGCGCCCGCCGCCAAGCGAGCACGCCGGCAATCGCCGTCAAGATGAAGATCACGGTCCAGGCGGGAGGGAACAGCCAGTCCGGGGGCTGCCAGTCCGGCTTTTCAAGCGCGGCGTACCACGGACCGAGATTGGTCAGTTGCGCGCCCGCCATTGCGACCACGGTCGTCGCCGCGCCGGCGACGAGCGCCGGCACGAGAATTCCACGGCTTTGCGACTGTTGTGCTTTCACGGACGGGCGAGACCAATGAGTTGCGCGACATCCTTGAAGAAAATTCGAATCTTGGCGACCGGCCGATTTCGTACCAGTTCCTTATTCATATAGGATTGCCAGGTCAAACGCTGAACATCGGGATCGCGGCACATCGCGACGAAGCGCTCGCGCGTCCAGTCGCTCTTGTACCAGAAGCGTTGCATCAAGCCGAGCATGAAGAACACCCGTCCATGCGCCTTGATGAACTGCCGGCGTGCGGTCGCGAGCGCACGCGCATCGCCGCTGTCGAGGCATTCGGCGACCGCCGTGGCGGCTAGCCGTCCCCCGGTCATGGCATAGTAGATCCCCTCTCCCGATGCCGGCGCGACGACGCCCGCGGCATCGCCCGCCAAGACCACGTCGCGCTTATTGTCCCAGCGGCGCAGCGGGTGCATCGGGATCGGTGCGGCCTCCCGACGGATCGTCTCGACGGCATCGAGCCCGGTCGCCCGGCGCAGCGCGGCGACCGCTTTGCGCAGCCCAAAGGTCTTGTGTTCGGTGCCGGCACCGATGCTGACGGTTGCGCCGTGCGGGAAGATCCAGGCGTAGAAATCGGGCGAGAGCGCGCCTTGGTAATAGACGTCGCAGCGCGTCCCGTCATAGTCGGCCGCCCCGTTGGTCGGCGCGCGGACGATCTCGTGATAGGCGATAACGTAGCGCATCCGGTCGGCCCCCGGCACCGCCTGACGTGCCACCGCCGAGTTCGCGCCGTCGGCTCCGATCACCATGCGCGCGCGCACGCGGTCGGGCGCGGCGTTCGCATGCCGCGCTTCAGGCGTACGATATTCAATCACCGCCGTCCCGCTCTCGTCGCGCCCGAGACGTTCGAAAATGCCGGTCCGGCGCACCGCACCCGCCTCCGCTGCACGCGCGCGCAGCCATTCATCGAAGGTGTCGCGGTCCACCATGCCGACATAGCCGTCTTCGATCGGCATATCGACCCTTGTCTCGGACGGCGCGACCATGCGCGCGCTGGTGATGCGGGCGACCAGCAGCCCTTCGGGGATGTCGAAGTCGCGCATGAGCCGCGGCGGAATCGCGCCGCCGCACGGCTTGATGCGGCCGGCCCGGTCGAGCAGCAGGACGGAGCGGCCGGCGCGCGCGAGATCAGTCGCCGCGGTGGCGCCCGCCGGCCCACCGCCGACCACCACGACGTCATAGGTTTCTGTTGTTTCGAGGCTACGCATGGTAGTTACCCCTGAGCCCTGACCGGCGCAACGACTGTCTTGTCATGGGTGATTTCCGCCGGGCGAGAGATGGAACGCGACGGGTAGACCCGAAACGCGAGCGCCGCGGCGACAAAGAAAAGGACGGCTTCCAGCGCGAACACGGTGGCATAGGCCGTGATCGGCGAGCCGAGAAAGTACCGCGCGACATCGCTGGCGAGCGTGCCCAGAAACCCACCAAGGCCGAAGGCAATGGCCTGCGCCGCGCCCCAGAGCCCCATGCGCACACCTTCGCGGTTCTCATGGCCGGTGCTCGCCAATCCCATCATCGAGCCGATCGCGGCGACCGCATAAGCCCCGTTGGTCATGCCAAGCACGAAGACAGACGTGCGCAGCGGCCAATCCGGCCCGACCAGCGAGGCGGCCGAAAGGCCGATCAGCGAGAAGCCCGACGCAATGCACCCGCCGATCGTCCAAACTTTCATCGAGCCAAGGCGTCGTCCCGCCGCCATGCTCCCGATGAGGCCGACGCCGACCATGCCGATGAGCACGCCGGTGTGCTGAATGCCGGCAAGCCGCGTCGACTCGCCGGGCGTATAGTGGAACACCATGCCCGCGAACGGCTCGAGGATCAGGTCCTGGGCGCTATAGGCAAGCATGGATACAAGAACGAAAACCGCGAAACGGCGCGACTGCGGCTCGCTCCAAACCTGCGCAAGCGCCTCGCGGAACGGCGTTTTGCGCGCCGGGCTTTCGGCGGGCAAGGGCCGCAGCCCGACCCTCTTCTCAACGCCCCAAAGGGCGACGACGGCGACCAGAAAGGCGATGACCGCAACGCCGGACGAGACCAGCACCAGCCGCGTCGGAGAGAACGGATCGAGCATGTAGCCGGCCAGCATCGCCGTGACGATGAAGCCAATGATCATCATGGTCCAGACGATGGTCGCCGCAGCGGCCCGGCGGCTCGGATCGACGGATTTGGCAAGCAGCACCAGGACCGACGTGCCGGCCGCGCCAACACCGACACCGATGAAGAAGAAGGCCACCACCGCAAGCGCCACCCCCAGCACCGCGTGCGAGCCCATCATCACGGTCGCAAGTGCCGCCCCGATGCCGGAAAGCGCGAGCACGCCCATCCCGCCAATGATCCACGGCGTCTGCTTTCCGCCTTTATCGGCGCCGTGGCCCCAGCGCGGCCGCAAGACCTGCACCGCATAATGCAACGCGACCAGCGCGCCGGGGATCGTCGCCGGCAGCGCGAATTCCACCACCATCACGCGGTTGAGGGTCGAGGTCGTCAGGACGACGATCGCGCCGAGCGCGGTCTGAACGAGCCCGACACGGATGATTCCAGGCAGACCGAGCGGGGCACCGCTCATGTCGGCATTCCCTGCGCCAGCGCGACGGCGCTCGCCATCATGCCGAGCACATAGAGCGTGACCCCAAAACCGCTGAACCAGGTCGCGCGCGCAAGCGGCGCCTGGAGGAAGCGCACCATGAGCACGAGCTGCGCCACCAACACCGCGGCGACGATGGCGGCCTCGATCGGACGACCCCACACGATGAGCAGCGCGATGACGACGAATTGCGGCGCAGCCATGATGATGCAAGCGAGCCAGGCGGCGCGCGCAACGCCGAGCCTGACCGGCAGCGAGCCGACGCCGGTGCGCCGGTCCCCCTCGATCGACTTGAAATCGTTGAGCGTCATGATTCCGTGCGCGCCCGCACTATAAAGCACGGCAAAGAGGATGATCCGCCAGTCCGGCAGCGCGCCGATCATCACGGCCGCCCCCGTGAACCAGGCGAAGCCTTCGTAGGAGACGGCGCAGGCCGCGTTTCCGAGCCACCCGTTCTGCTTCAGCCGCACCGGTGGGGCGCTATAGGCCCAGGCGAGCACCAGGCCGAGCGCGGCCGCCCCGAACACCCATGGTCCGAGCAAGGCCGCCACGACAAGCGACATCGCGGTCCACAATATCGCGAGGTAAAGCCCCCAACGGCCGGGAATACGGCCTGAGGGAATCGGCCGGTTCGGCTCATTGATGGCGTCGACATGGCGATCGAACCAATCGTTCACCACCTGGCTGGTCGCGCATAGCAGCGGCCCGGCGAGCACGATGCCGGCGAGCAGCACCGGCCAACGCTCTGCCAGCGCCACGCCGGAGGACACCACCCCGCAGGCGAACGCCCACATCGGGGGGAACCAGGTGATCGGCTTGAGCAGTTCGAGCACCGCCGACAAAGAGGGACGCTGCGCCGCGGGCTGTTGCGCGGCTGGACGCTGGATCGTCGGCTGCATGATTACAAGGCGCCCTCGCCGGTGTCGCTGTCGCCCTCACGGACCTCGACTTCGGCTTGTTCGGTCGGTTCAACAAGGCCGTAGCGCCGCAACTTAACGTAAAGGCTCTGCCGGCTGAGACCGAGCATTTCCGCGGCCGAGGCGCGGTTGTTGCCGGTCAGCTCGAGAGCCGCCTCGATGCACAACCGCTCGATGACATCGGTCGCCTCCCGCACCAGTTCACGCAGCGACACCCGGCCGACAAGCTCGGTCAATTGCTCGACCGAGCGCGGCAGTTCGCGGCTTGAGCGCAGATCCGTCCGCAGCCGCCGCCCCACATCGCGGATGGTAAAGCCGAAATAGGGCTCGGCGCCGTTCGACACTGTCGCCGCGGAAATCTCGACATCGGCGCTGCCGCCCAGCTCGCCCTGCAAACGCGTCGCAAACAGGCGCACCGCCCGGCTTTGTCGCAGATTGGACATCATGACGCTGAAGTCGACGCCGGTCCGCCCGAGCCAACGCTCGAGCGACTGACCGCGCGCCTGCTCCTCGCTCGCGAGTTGCGCCAGTTCGAGGAAGGCGGCGTTGGCATTGGTGATGCGGCCATCGCGGTCGGTGATCACGAGGCCATCGGTCGCGGCCTCGAAGAACTCGGCCAGATGCGAGCGGCTCGCCTCGTTGACGGCGACGGCGTCTCCGGCCTCCACTGGCGACAAGCGGACAAGAAAGAGCGAAGCGCCGTCCTGCCGCAGCATCGAGGCGGAGACGGCGCATTCACGCACGCCGCCGGCTAGCGTCGCTCTAACGCTATCGGCGCGCCCGGCCGCCCGCACGCCGGCCAGCAGGGCCTGCACGGCCCCGGCGCTTCTAACGTCGAACACCTCCGAGATCAGGCGGCCGACAATGTCCCTGACCTCGCCAAAGAGGCGGACCGCCGCGGGATTGGCTTCCATCACCCGCTGCGAGGCGACTTCGAGAACGAGCACCGGCTCCGGCGAAAGCTGGAACAGCAACCGGTAGCGGGTCTCGGCATGGCGGAGCCGCGCATAATCCCGCTCCATCGATTGCTGCGCTTCGACGAGCCTTTGCTGCAGCTCTGCGAGCGGGCGCAGGTCACGCCCGAGCGCGACCAGCCGGTCCAATCCGCCGACCCTTACCGCAGAATAGAGTATTGGAATGTCGGTGCCGCGCCCGGTCGGGTGGTTGACTTGCCGGCGCGGGGATGCGTGGTTGGGCGACGCTTCACGCAGCAAAGCCTCCACCTTGGGCCGGCTTTCCAATGTCACCGTGTTGGCGAAGGCTTGGCCGAGCCAACGGCTCTGGCCCTCCAGAACCGCCTGGAGTTCCTCGCTTTGGCAGGCCATATCGCGGATGACCCCTTTGCCGTTGACGATGAGCGCCACATCGGCCGCTGCTGCGACCAGGGCCGAGGCGGCTTCGGCATCAAGGTCCCCAAGCGTCTCCTGCGGCGCTTTGAAGCCGTTCACGGGCGACCGGGTCCTTCACTAACAGTGCTTCGACTGATGTTCCCGGCCGCGATCGCTTTCGGCTTAGTTTCGTTGCGCCAGCGCAGCGACGAGAGACTGGGCCTGCTGCGGCGCCTGCCTCGCGTCGGCCGCCATGGCGTCAGCGCCGACGCGTGCGACCAGGTCGGGATGCTCAGCGAACGTGCGGCCTCCTACCAGCACGCCGATACGACGATTACACGATTCTCTGCGCGCCAATTGGATCGCGGCGGCGAGCGCCTCGAGGCGGCTTTCGCAGCTCAACGAGAATCCAATGACCGCAAACCACTCATCCCGCACCATCGCGCCGAGCTCGTTGCGCGAGATGAGCGTACTGCTCCAGACATTCCAGCCGGCGCGACGGAAAAACTCTGCCGCCAGCGCGAGCCCGAACATGTGCTGCTCGCCGGGGGTCGGCACCAGTAGCACGGGAAGACCGTTCGGTTCGAGCTGCGCCTCGCCGACGAAGCTGGAATCCAATTCGCGCAGGATGCGATGAAGCCGATAGAGGCCCAGCGTCACCGCTGCGAAATCACAAGCGTCGATGTCCCAAAGATCACCGAGATAGCGCGCCGTCGGCGCGAGAAGCTCGATGTAGAGATCGTCGAGCGGCATTTTCGCCGCGAGCTTTGCCCTGACATATTCCAACGCCGCGACATCGTCGCGCGACAGCAGCCGGTCGCCGAGCTCGATCACGTCGGCGGACACGGCCGGCACAGTTGCCGGCTGCGCAAGATCACGGCATCGCCAGATATTTGCAAGCACGAGACGCGGCACGATCTGCAGCTCGATTGCCCGGTCGAGCGCTTTTGCGCGCTCCGTTCGGTCCGGCGTCCCGGACCCCGGCCCGCTCCAGGAGACGGCGCCAGTTTCGTCCCAAAGCTTCCTTGCTGTCAGGTGTCTCGGTTCGGCCATGGCCCACCCTCAACGATAGTTAAAGCCCACTATCACCTTTAGTCAAGGTACATTGACGTACACAAATGTTGACACTAGCATCGAAGCCCTCTAGGCTCTTCGGTACAGTGGCACGCGCGGGGAGCGGCGCGATGCAAAGCAGTGACAAAGGAAAGTCGGTATCGGACCGCGTGTCGTCGCATGGCGCACGCCCTTCTGACTTTGTTGTTAATTCCGTATCGCAACACCGTCGACGCGGTTCGTCAAGCGGTCTAGACAACGAATGTCATTACCAGTTGATAGATCGCCCAAATTTCGACTCAAATCAACCCGGTGATTCTACGCCGGATGGCGCGACCGCAGCGCAAATTGTGCGCAGCCGCGCACTTTACACCCCTGAAGAGCGCAAACGCCGTGATGAGTCGCCCTGGACCGTGGTGCAGGGCGTGCTTGCGCCGGTGCAGTTCCTCATCTTCCTGGTAAGCCTTGTGCTCGTCGTGCGCTTCCTCTTGACCGGAGAGGGTCTGCTCGCGGCGACCGTATCGATCGTCGTCAAGACGATCGCGCTCTACGTCATCATGGTGACCGGAGCGATCTGGGAGCGCGTCGTATTCGGGCGCTATCTGTTTGCGCGCGCGTTCTTCTGGGAAGACGTCTTCAGCATTCTCGTGCTGTTCTTGCACACCGCCTATCTCGTCGCGCTCGCCCTCGCCATCGATCCGCGCGAGCAGATGTTCATCGCGCTCGCGGCCTATGCCGCCTATGTCGTCAACGCCACGCAGTTCGTCCTCAAGCTGCGCGCCGCCCGCCGCGAGCAGGCGGCGGCGTCACCGACGTCCGACCTGCGGGAGGCATCGTTATGAGCCGCGGAAACGGCCTTGCCGGACCCGATCTCGACTGTGCCGGGGTCGCGCCGTCGTCCGCGCGCGGGCAACACGCCTCGTTCTGCGGCCTTGCCGGAATCGTCTGGCTCCACCGCAAGATCCAGGACGCCTTCTTCCTTGTCATCGGCTCGCGCACTTGCGCGCATCTGCTGCAGTCGGCCGCCGGGGTGATGATCTTCGCCGAGCCGCGTTTCGCAACCGCGGTGATCGAAGCGCGCGACCTTGCCGGCCTTGCCGATATCGATGCCGAGATCGACCAGGCGGTGGCCCGCGTGATCGAGCGCCGGCCGGACATTCGCCTGTTGTTCCTGGTGGGATCGTGCCCGTCCGAGGTGATCCGCGTCGACCTTGCGCTCGCCGCCGAACGCCTGTCGCGCCTGTTTGCCCCGCGCGTGCGCGTGCTCAGCTATTCCGGCAGCGGCATCGACACGACCTTCACGCAGGGCGAGGACGCCTGTCTCGCCTCGCTCGTGCCAAGCCTGCCGGCCGAGGCACCGGATGCCGAGTCCTCCCTGCTGGTGGTCGGCACGCTTGCCGAGATCGTCGAAGATCAGTTCCGCCGCCTCTTCACCGAGCTCGGCGTCGAGCATGTGCGTTTCTTTCCGCCGCGCGGCGCGAGCGATCTGCCGGCGGTCGGCGCCCGTACCAAGTTTCTGCTTGCCCAGCCCTTCCTCACCGAGACTGCACGCGCGCTGCAGGCGCGCGGCGCCGCGCGGCTCGCCGCGCCGTTTCCGCTCGGCGTCGAAGGCACAACCGCATGGGCGAGCGCAGCTGCGCAGGCATTCGCGGTCGATCCGCAACGCCTGCGCAGCGTCCTTGCCGCCCGCACGGAGCGGGCACAGGAGGCGCTGGCGCGTCACCGCGAGCGACTCGCCGGAAAGCGCATCTTCTTCTTCCCGGATTCCCAGCTCGAAATCCCGATTGCCCGCTTCCTCGCCCGCGAGCTTGCGATGGAGATCGTCGAGGTCGGCACGCCCTATCTCAACCGGCACCATCTCGCGCGCGAGCTGGCATTGCTGCCGCCGCAAACACCCGTCATCGAGGGGCAGGATCTGGAGCGCGGACTCGATCGCTGCCGTGCCGCCCGGCCCGATCTGACCGTGTGCGGGCTCGGGCTTGCCAATCCGCTCGAGGCCGAAGGGCTGACCACGAAATGGTCGATCGAGCTTCTTTTCACTCCGATTCAAGGTTTTGAGCAGGCGGCCGATCTCGCGCAGCTCTTCGCGCGTCCGCTCTTGCGCAAAGCCCGTCTGGCGGCCTGACCGATGCAGCTCACGCTCTGGACCTACGAAGCTCCTCCCCATGTCGGCGCGATGCGCGTTGCGGCCGCGTTGGAAGGCGTCCATTACGTCCTGCACGCGCCCCAGGGCGATACCTATGCCGACCTTCTGTTCACGATGATTGAACGGTCGGCGAAACGCCCGCCGGTCAGCTATACGACGTTCATGGCACGCGACCTCGGCGGCGATACCACCGAATTGTTCGCGACCACCTTGCGCGACACCTATGAGCGGTTCCGCCCGCAGGCGATGCTCGTCGGCGCCACCTGCACGGCAGAACTGCTGCAGGACGATCCGGCCGGCCTCGCGCAGTCGCTCGGCCTGCCGGTCCCGGTCATTCCGCTCGAACTGTCCGCCTACCAGCGCAAGGAGAACTGGGGCGCGGCCGAGACACTGTATCGCCTGGTGCGGGCCTTCGCGGGTCCCCATGCGCCGCCGCCCGGCACGCGGCGGGAGGCGCGCGCGGCGGACCAACCGCCACGCTGCAATATTCTCGGACCATGCTCGCTCGGTTTCCGCCATCGCGACGACGTTCACGAGGTCACCGGCCTGCTCCACCGGCTTGGCGTCGAAGTGAACGTCGTCGCGCCCCTTGGGGCGTCGCCGGCCGATCTCGCCCGCCTCGGCGAGGCCGATTTCAACATCGTGCTCTATCCTGAGATCGCCTATCAGGCGGCGCAGTGGCTCGAGCGGACCTTCGGCCAGCCGACGACCAAGACGGTCCCGATCGGGATCGGCGCAACGCGCGCGTTTGTCACCGAGGTCGCGCAGCTTGCCGGCGTCGATGCTGCGCCGCTGCTCGACGAAACGCTGTCGCGGCTGCCATGGTATGCGCGCTCGGTCGATTCGACCTACCTCACCGGCAAGCGCGTCTTCGTGTTCGGCGATGCGACCCATGCGATCGCCGCCGCCCGCATTGCCGCCGATGAGCTGGGCTTCGACGTGGTCGGGCTCGGCACCTATTCCCGCGAGTTCGCCCGCGAGCTGCGCGCCGCCGCCGCGCAATACGGCATCGAGCCGCTGATCGCCGACGACTATCTCGAAATCGAGGCGAAAGTCGCCGAACTGCATCCCGAGCTTGTGCTCGGCACCCAGATGGAACGGCACATCGCAAAACGGCTCGGCATTCCGAGCGCGGTGATCTCGGCGCCGGTGCATGTGCAGGATTTCCCCGCGCGCTACTCCCCGCAAATGGGCTTCGAAGGCGCGAATGTCATCTTCGATACCTTCGTGCACCCGCTGATGATGGGCCTCGAAGAACACCTCCTCACGATGTTCCGCGAGGACTTCGAGTTCCGCAAGCAGGCGGCGGCGCCTGGCGATGCCGCCGTCAACGGCACGCCGGCACCCACGCCGCCCGAGGTCGACGCGCCGCCACCCTTGCAGGCCACCAATCCGATCCAAGCTCCCTCATGGGCCACCGAGGCCGAGCAGGAGCTGCACAAGATCCCGTTCTTCGTCCGCGGCCGGGCGCGCCGCAATACCGAGCGTTTCGCGCAGGAGCGCGGCGTCTCCGTGATCACCGTCGAGACACTGTACGATGCCAAAGCGTATTTCAGCCGCTGACCCGACGCCGATCCGCGTCGTCGTCGTGACGATGGACAGCCATCTCGCGAGCTCGACGGCGCGTGCCCGGACCAAGCTGCAGCGTGACCTGCCCGGCCTCGAACTGGTGATGCATACGGCCGACGAGTGGGCCTCCGACGGCGCGGCGCTCGAACGCTGCCTCGCCGATATCGCATCCGGCGACATCATCCTCGTCAGCATGCTGTTCCTCGACGAGCATATCCGGCCGGTGCTGCCGGCGCTGACCGCGCGGCGCGAAGCCTGCGATGGGATGGTCGCCATCTTGTCGGCCGAAGAGGTCGTGCGGTTCACCCGCATGGGCAAACTCAGCATGTCGGGTGAGACGTTGGGCGCGCTCTCCTTCCTCAAGCGGTTCCGCGGGAAGCGCTCCGGCTCGGGATCGAGCGGCCAGGGTCAGATGAAGATGCTGCGCCAGATCCCACGCTTCCTGCGCTTCATCCCGGGGACGGCGCAGGATCTGCGGGCCTATTTCCTCACGCTTCAATACTGGCTTGCGGGAACCGAGGAGAACCTTGCCAATCTCGTGCGGCTCCTGATCGGCCGCTATGCCGACGGCCCGCGCCGGGCCTTGCGCGGCGCCGTGCGCGCGGCAGCGCCGGTTGATTACCCCGATATCGGCCTCTACCACCCGCGCGCCAAGGGCCGCGTGGTCGAGCGCACGACCGACCTTCCCGCCGCCGGCACGACCGGCACCGTGGGCCTGTTGGTGATGCGCTCCTATGTGCTGGCCGGCAACACCGCCCATTACGACGGCGTGATCGCCGCCTTGGAAGCGAAGGGCTTGCGCGTCATCCCCGCTTTCGCAAGCGGGCTCGATGCGCGGCCGGCGGTCGAGCGCTATTTCATGCGCGACGGCAAGGCGACCGTGGATGCGGTGGTATCGCTCACCGGTTTCTCGCTGGTCGGCGGCCCCGCCTATAATGATGCGCGCGCCGCGGCAGAACTGCTCACCAGGCTCGATCTGCCCTATATCGCCTGCCATCCGGTCGAGTTCCAGACGCTCGAGCAATGGAGCGCCGACGCCCGCGGGCTGACCCCGGTCGAGGCGACGATGATGGTCGCTATCCCTGAGCTCGACGGCGCGATCTGCCCGATGACCTTCGGCGGCCGGTCGTCCGCGCCGACCCAGGGAAGCCACCGCGAGATGGCGTCCCATCCCGAGCGCGCGACCACGCTCGCCGCCCGCGTCGCCCGCCTCGTCGCACTGCGCCGGGCGGCGCGCAGTGAGCGCAAGATCGCGGTCGTGCTGTTCAACTTCCCGCCCAATTCCGGGGCGACCGGCACCGCCGCCTATCTGTCGGTGTTCGCCTCGCTCCACCGCACGATGAAGGCGCTCGCCGAGTCCGGCTATCACGTCGACGTTCCGGCGAGCGTCGATGAATTGCGTGAGCGCATCCTCAAGGGGAATGCCGAGCGGTTCGGGACCGCCGCCAATATCGCCGCGCGCATCGCGGTCGACGATCATGTCCGCCGCGAGACATACCTTGCCGAGATCGAGCAGCAATGGGGTCCGGCCCCCGGCCGCCACCAGACCGACGGGCGCAGCCTGTTCGTGCTCGGCGAGCAGTTCGGCAATGTGTTCGTCGGCGTGCAGCCGGCCTTCGGCTACGAAGGCGACCCGATGCGGTTGCTGTTCGAGCGCAGTTTTGCTCCGACACATGCCTTCACGGCTTTCTACCGGTACCTGCGCGAGGAATTCGGCGCCCATGCCGTGTTGCATTTCGGAACCCATGGCGCGCTCGAATTCATGCCCGGCAAGCAGGCCGGCATGTCAGGCGAGTGCTGGCCCGACCGGCTGATCGGCGATCTGCCGAACTTGTATCTTTATGCCGCCAATAACCCGTCCGAAGGCGCGCTTGCCAAGCGCCGCGCCGGCGCGGCGTTGATCAGCTATCTCACCCCGCCGATCGCCCATGCCGGCCTATACCGCGGGCTGATCGACCTTAAGGCCTCGCTCGATCGTTGGCGCACGCTCGATCCACAAACCGATCCGGAGCAACGCGCGACACTCGCCGCGCTGGTGCAGGCGCAGGCCGCGGAGGTCGACCTTGCACCGGCCGAACCCGCCTGGACCGACAATGCCGCGGCCGAGATCGCACGGCTCTCGGATGCGGTGCTCGAACTCGAATACACGCTCATCCCGCACGGCCTGCATGTGGTCGGCGAGGCGCCGAGCCCGGCCGAGCGTGCCGAAATGCTCGATGCGGCGGGCGTGACCGAGCCCGAAAAACGCGCCACACTTGATGGGCTGCTGGCGACCGACCACGAGACTCCCGCCATCATTCATGCGCTCGACGGCAAGTATCTGCGTCCGGCGCCGGGCGGCGATCTCCTGCGCAACACCGAGATATTGCCGACCGGACGCAACCTGCACGGCTTCGATCCGTTCCGCATCCCGAGCGCATTCGCGGTGCAGGACGGCGCGCGCCAGGCCGAACGGCTGCTTGCCCGCCACACGGCGGACGGGCGCGGCCTGCCCGAGACGATCGCCCTCGTGCTGTGGGGGACCGACAACCTCAAGACCGAGGGCGGCCCGATCGCCCAGGCGTTGTGGCTGATGGGCGCCGCCCCGCGTTGCGACAGCTATGGGCGGCTTGCGGGCGCGCAGCTTCTCCCGCTCGAAGAGCTCAAGCGGCCGCGGATCGACGTCGTCGTCACGGTCTCCGGGATTTTCCGTGATCTGCTGCCGATGCAGATCAAGCTGCTCGCCGAAGCAGCATTGCTCGCGGCGAGCGCGGACGAGCCGGAAGAGCTCAACTTCGTGCGCAAGCACGCCCTCGCCCACCAGGCCGCGCATGGCGGCGACATCGAACAGGCGGCGCTGCGGGTCTATTCCAATGCCGACGGGGCATACGGCTCCAATGTCAACCAGCTCGTCGACCATGGCGGCTGGAGCGATGAGGACGAGCTCGCCGACGCCTATCTGCGCCGCAAGGGCTTCGCCTATGGCGTGAACGGCCGGCCGACCCGCGAGGACGCGGCGCTCCAGGGTGTCCTGTCGACCGTCGAGGTGACCTATCAGAGCCTCGACTCGATCGAGCTCGGCGTCACCACGATCGATCATTACTTCGATACGCTCGGCGGTATCAGCCGCGCCGTGCAGCGCGCCCGCGGCACCGCGGCAGAGGTCTATATCGGCGACCAGACGCGCGGCGAAGGCACTGTGCGCACCCTTGCCGAGCAGATCGCGATCGAGACCCGCACGCGCGCGCTCAATCCTAAATGGTACGAGGCGCTGCTTGCCCATGGCTACGAAGGCGTGCGCCATATCGAGGCGCAGGTCACCAACACGCTCGGCTGGTCGGCGACCACCGGCCAGGTCGCGCCCTGGGTCTATCAGCGGCTCACCGAGACCTTTATGCTGGACGAGGAGATGCGCCGTCGCCTCGCCGAGCTCAATCCGGTCGCTTCGGCGAAGGTCGCGCACCGCCTGATCGAGGCGCATGAGCGCAATTATTGGACGCCCGACGAAGAGATGCGCGACGCGCTGCGTCGTGCCGGCGAGGAACTGGAAGACAAGTTGGAGGGGGTTGCCCAAGGAGTGGCCGCATGACCGTCTTCACGAAACCTTCGCGATTCGCTGCCGCCCGCTATACCAAAGGCGACGGTGAGGGCAGCATGCAGGTGCAGGTCGACCCGTCGCTGTCGATCGGCACGGCGAAGGTGTTTGCGGTCTACGGCAAAGGCGGAATCGGCAAGAGCACGACCTCGTCCAATCTCTCGGTCGCGTTCGCCAAGCTCGGCAAGCGGGTGCTGCAGATCGGCTGCGATCCCAAGCACGACTCGACTTTCACCCTCACCAAGCGGCTGGTGCCGACCGTCATCGACATCCTTGAATCGGTGAACTTCCATTCCGAGGAGCTGCGCGTCGACGACTTCGTCTACGAAGGCTATGGCGGCGTGTTGTGCGTCGAGGCCGGCGGGCCGCCGGCGGGCGTCGGCTGCGGTGGCTATGTCGTCGGTCAGACCGTCAAGCTCCTCAAGGAACACCACCTGCTCGACGACACCGATGTCGTGATCTTCGACGTGCTCGGCGACGTCGTGTGCGGCGGCTTCGCCGCGCCGCTGCAGCATGCCGAGCGCGCGCTGATCGTCGCCACCAACGACTTCGACTCGATCTTTGCGATGAACCGCATCGTCGCCGCGATCCTTGCCAAGTCGCGAAACTATAGAGTGCGGGTCGGCGGGGTCATCGCCAATCGCAGCAGAGAGACCGACGAGATCGAGCGCTTCAATGACCGGATCGGGATGCGCACGCTGGCGCGCTTCCCCGATCTCGATGTGATCCGCAAGAGCCGCCTCAAGAAGATGACGCTGTTCGAGATGGAGCCATCCTCGCCGGAGTTGGAGGCCGTGCGCGAGGAATATCTGCGGCTTGCCGCCAATCTTTGGGCCGGGGTCGACGATCTGTCGCCCGAGCCGCTGAAGGACCGTGAGCTGTTCGACCTTTTGGGATTCGACTGATGCTGAGCTTGTCTTACCGAGAGCGTCGCGGGCAGATCGAAGCTTATTTCGATCGCACCGCCGTCGAGGCATGGAAACGCCTGACCTCCGACGCGCCGCTCGGCCGCATCCGCGCGACCGTCCGGGCAGGACGTGACCAGATGCGTGAGACGCTGCTCGGCTGGCTGCCCGCCGACCTGCACGGCATGCGGCTGCTCGATGCCGGCTGCGGAACCGGCGCGCTCGCGCTCGAGGCGGCCCGTCGCGGCGCCGACGTGGTGGCGGTCGATCTCTCGCCGACGCTGATCGGGCTCGCGCAGGAGCGCACGGCATCGCTGCCCGGCGCCGGCCGTGTCGAGTTCCGGGTCGGCGACATGCTTGATCCCGCGCTCGGTGAATTCGACTACGCGGTCGCCATGGACTCGCTGGTCCACTACGGACCCGACGACGCAGTGCGCGTACTGGCCGGGCTCGCCGCCCGGGTCAGCGGCGCGGTCGTGTTCACCTTCGCGCCGCGCACGGCGATGCTCACCATGATGCACATGGCCGGCCAGCTCTTCCCGCGCGGCGACCGCGCCCCGGCGATCGTGCCGGTGGGCGAGCAGACCTTGCGTTGCCGGATCGCGGCGGAGCCCGGACTGCGCGCGTTTCACGCTGAACGCACCCAACGCATTGCGATCGGTTTCTACATGTCGCAGGCCATGGAGCTCCGGCGCGCATGAAACCCCTTAGCCCCACCGTCCTGCAGATTTGGAGGTCGATCGGGCCGCGGTTCCTGCCGTTTGCCGATGCGGCATCGGCCGATCTGCCGATGCCCCGGCTGCTGCGGCTGTCCCTGTTCCAGATCTCGGTGGGAATGGCGACGGTTCTCCTCGCCGGCACCTTGAACCGGGTGATGATCGTCGAGCTTGGCGTGTCGGCCGCGCTGGTCGCCGCCATGGTCTCGTTGCCGCTCTTGTTCGCGCCGTTCCGCGCCTTCATCGGCTTCCGCTCCGACACCCACCGCTCGGCGCTGGGATGGCGGCGCGTGCCCTATATCTGGATGGGCTCGCTCATTCAGTTCGGCGGCCTCGCGATCATGCCGTTCGCGCTGCTGCTGCTGTCGGGCGAGTCGAATGCGCCCCCGATCGCCGGACAGATCGGCGCGGCCCTCGCCTTCCTCCTGGTCGGCGCCGGCCTGCACACCACCCAGACCGCGGGCCTCGCGCTTGCAACCGACCTTGCTCCCGTCGAGGCACGCCCGCGCGTCGTTGCGTTCCTCTATGTGATGCTGCTGGTCGGAATGGTGGCGAGTTCCTTCATCTTCGGCCTGCTGCTCCACAACTTCTCGGCGCAAAGGCTCGTCGAGGTGATCCAGGGCGCGGCGGTGGTGACGATCGTGCTCAACGGCATTGCTTTGTGGAAGCAGGAGGCGCGCAACCCGGCGCGCACCGCCGGCACCGGACCGCGTCCATCGTTCCGCGAGGCCTGGCGCGCGTTCAGTAAGCACAGCCGCGCGGTCCGGGTTCTCGTCGCCGTCGGCTGCGGCACCGCCGGCTTCACCATGCAGGATATCTTGCTCGAGCCTTATGGCGGCGAAGTTCTGAACCTCTCGGTGAGCGCGACCACGATGCTCACCGCACTGCTTGCGGGCGGAAGCCTTGTCGGATTCGCAATCGCGGCGCGCCAGCTCGGCCGCGGCGGCGATCCTTACAGGCTTGCCGCTGGCGGAGCACTCGTGGGCATTGCCGCATTCTCGACCGTGATCTTTGCCGCTCCGCTCGACTCGCCAACCTTGTTCCGAATCGGAACGGTCTTGATCGGCCTCGGCACGGGCCTGTTCGCCGTTTCCATGCTCACGGCAGCGATGGCGCTTGCCCGCGGCGGCGATAGCGGGCTTGCGCTTGGCGCCTGGGGCGCCGTCCAGGCGACGGCGGCGGGGGTGGCCATTGCCCTTGGCGGCGCGATCCGCGACATCGTCGGCACGCTCGGAGCGCAGGGTATGCTGGGCCCGGCGCTGTCAAATGCGTCGGCCGGCTATACCGTCGTCTATCATCTCGAAATCTTGTTGCTGTTCGTCACACTGGTTGCGATCGGCCCGCTCGTCCGTCGGGAGAGCGTGGTACGGGAGCAGCCATCCCAGAAATTCGGTCTGGCCGAGTTCCCCAGCTAGACCATTCATGGAGGTTGCCATGGAGAAAGGCGCACTAACAAGCTACATCGACGTCACCCAGGTTGTTCTCTATGTCTTCTGGTTCTTCTTCGCTGGGCTGATCTACTATCTCCGACAGGAGGACAAGCGCGAAGGTTATGCGCTTGACGCTGGTGGCTTTCCGCCCCCGCCGGAACCCAAGACGTTCATCCTGCCCGGCGGGAGAACCGTGGAGGCTCCCTCCGGCATCGTTCCTGACGATGGCGGCGATCGCATCAAGCAGGCGCGGGATTATCCGGGTGAGCCGTTCGATCCAACCGGTGATCCGATGCGCGACGGCGTCGGTCCCGCGACCTATGCTGATCGTTTGGACGAGCCCGATCTTACCTGGGAAGGCGAGCCCAAGATCGTCCCATTGCGGGTCGCGACCGACTATTCGGTCCATGAGAAAGACCCTGATCCGCGCGGGATGGAGGTCGTGGGTGCCGACGGCGTGGTCGCCGGCACGGTGAGCGATGTTTGGGTCGACCGCGCCGAACGGCTGGTCCGCCATCTCGAATTGAAGGTCCAGAGCAGCGGCAAGACCGCGCTGTTGCCGATCGTCTTTGCCAATATCGACGGGAAGCGCAGCCAGGTTTTGGTCAACGCTATTCTGGGCAGCCAGTTCGCCGGCGTGCCGGAACTGAGGTCGCCCAACCAGTTGACCGCACGCGAAGAGGACCGCATCTCCGCCTATTACGGCGGCGGTACGCTCTACGCCGAGCCGTCCCGCTCCGAGCCGTTGATGTGAGCAACAAAGTACCACGCATCGTTCGGCTCCTGCCGGAACCGTTGCCGGCGGGCGAGCAGGTTCTGTGGCGGGGCGCGCCGAGCAAGTGGTCGCTGGCCTTGCGGGTTTTCCGTATCCGCGAGGTCGCTGTCGGCTTTGCGGCGATCCTCACCTGGCGTGCGGTGGCATCCTATGCCGCCGATCAGTCGGTCGCCGCGGCAGCGATTACGGTGCTGTGGTTGCTGCCGCTCGCTCTTGTCACGCTCGGCCTGCTCGGCCTGTTCGCCTATCTGGTCGGACGGACGACGACTTACCTGATCACCGGCCGGCGGCTGGTGATGCGTTACGGCGTCGTGGCTCCGATGACCTTGAACATTCCGTTCAAGGTCGTCGGGTCGGCCGCGCTCAAAGCCTATCCTGACGGGACCGGCGACATCCCGGTTGCGACCACGGGCAAGGACCGGGTCGCTTTTTTCATGCTCTGGCCGCATGCCCGGCCCTGGCACATCAAGCGGCCTGAACCGATGCTCCGTGTCGTTCCCGACGCCGAGCGGGTGGCCGGGATCCTGTCGCGTGCAATGGCCGCGGCGGTGGAAGCCGCCGAGGCACCAAGCAAAAAAGTCAAGCCCGCCGACGATGCCGCATCTGAGGCGTCGCCGCGGGCTTTCAAAGCCGCTTAACGGGAGAGCCCCGATGAGCACCACAGTAGGTCGGTTGTTTACACCCTATCCCCTCTGCGGGGCGGGCGCGCCGATAGCGAATACGCGGAGAGAAACGCCATGAGCACAATTTGGCTATTCAGGCGTCGGCGTGTCGAAGTGCCGTGTTCGATCGAGATCGAAAACACGAACGGTAATCTTCTTGCGAATGTGTCGATCGAGGGTGTCGAGATCACGCCGGGCGACGAAGTGATCCTTCACGACGCCCCGGCGCGGGTCGCTCGCGGTGACCGCACCGACATGCGCGGCCGGGCTACGGTCATCCTGTCCGGGCGCCTGGAACAGCTCTGGGCCCGGATCACCAGCTATTTCGAGTTCAGTAATCTCTACAATGTCGGCTTCTCGGGGGAGAGGCTCGGATGACTTCCGCTGAAGGGACAATGGCACCAGAGCAAGCGGGCGTGGCGGGTGCGGTCCTCGTTCCACGCCTTTACACAACCGATTTCGAGGTCATCGACCGCATTGACGTCAATGCTGCGCGCGACGACCTGGACGCGGTCCTGTCCGACCTGCGCAGCGACGAGGGCAAGCAGTTTGACAAGGACGAGAATTGGCATGTCGATCCGGCCGCGATGCCGGAGGAGCTCCGCAAGGAGTTCGTCGACCTGTTGTCCAGCTCGCTCTCCGCGGAACTCTCCTCCGGCACGCTCTATGCCGAGATCAAGAAGCACCTGAACAATCCCGACACCCGCGACTTGTTTGCGCTGATGAGTCGCGACGAGGCGAGGCACGCCAGTTTCATCAGTGACGTGCTCAGGGATTTGAACGTCACGATCGACCCCGGCATCCCCGCACAGGAACAGCGCTACAGCTATTTCCGGCCGAAATTCATTCTCTACGCCAGCTATCTATCCGAGAAGCTCGGTTACGTGCGGTACATCACCATTCATCGCGAGCTCGAACGCAATCCGGACCGGTGCTTCCATCCGGTTTTCCGGTCGTTCGAGAAGTGGTGCCACGACGAGTTCAACCATGGCGAGGCGCTTGCCGTTCTCCTGCGCGCCGAACCGAAGCTCTTGGGCGGACTGAACAAGTACTGGATCCGGTTTTTCCTCGTCGACGTCTTCGCGACGATGTTCGTGCGCGACCATATGCGGCCGGAATTCTTCAAGGCGCTCGGCGTCGACACGACCGAGTTCGACTTCGAGGTTTTCCGCAAGACGACGGAAATCACGCGCCAGGTTTTCCCGATTACGCTTGATCTCGAGCACCCGATGTTCCGCTCGCGAATCGAACGGTTGTGGCACCTCGCCGAATCGAGCGAGGCGGCGCGCGGGCAAGGGGGAATTGTGAGTTTAGTCAAGCGGGTCGGCTACGGCTTTGCCCGCGCCTGGACGTGGCTAAGGCTCTACTTTCTGCCGGTCAAGCCGAATGAGTTGCCGCAACGCGTGCGTTTGACGCCGTCCTAGTTGGATTGGAGGCTACGTCGTGGCTCAATATGTAGGTCCGGTCCTGTTCGCGCTGTTCCTGTGGTGGTTCAGCACCGGACTGATACTGTGGCTCGACGGCCTGCCGCGGCGCACTTATCGCTGGAGCATGCTGGGCGCCAGCGTAATTCTTGTCGTTTCGCTGCTTGCGTTGTTTACGACCCGCGCCGACGAGACCATCAGCGGCGCCTATATCGCCTTCACCAGCGGATTGCTGGTCTGGGGCTTCAATGAGATCGCCTTCCTGATGGGCTATGCGACCGGGCCGCGCACCGATCCATGCCGCCCCGGATGCAAAGGCTGGCGTCACGTCGGCCATGCGGTGGGAACCATCCTCTATCACGAGCTCGCAATCATCGCGTCGGCGGCCGTGATTGCCGCAATCACTTGGGACGCGCCGAACCAGGTCGGCCTGTGGACCTTCTTGGTCCTCTGGGTCATGCGGCTGAGCTCGAAGCTCAACGTGTTTCTCGGCGTTCCCAACCTGACGGAAGAGTTCCTTCCCGACCACCTCGCCTATATGAAGAGCTTCTTCCGCAAGCGGCCGATGAACGGTCTGTTTCCCATTGCGGTCACCGCCGCAACGGCGCTCGCCGCGCTCATCGTCTATGCGGCGGCGACCGCGGCAACGCCTTTCGAAGCGGCGAGCTACACCTTCATTGCCGCCCTGCTGGCGCTTGCGATCGTCGAGCACTGGTTCCTGGTGCTGCCGATATCGATCGTGCCGCTGTGGCGTTGGGGATTGCGAACGCATGTCGACGCAGAGCCGGTCGACCTTGCGCGCGGGTCGCAGACATCGGGCGAACATGAACCGCCCGCCGAGGACGACCCGCGGACACCCGAAAACCACTGGTTTTCAGAATGGTTCGAAGCCTGTCACGCACGGCTTCGTTCGCACGAGGAGCGCGTACGCGCCGAGTTCAGCCGATAGTTGGAGAGGACCATGGATTACGAGACCTTCTTCCGTACGCAGCTCGACGGTCTGCGCCGCGAGGGCCGCTATCGCGTGTTCACCGATATCGAACGGCATGCCGGCGATTTCCCGCACGCGACCCATTACACCGCGGCGGGAAAGACCTGCGAGGTCACGGTTTGGTGCTCGAACGACTATCTCGGCATGGGCCAGCACCCGGACGTGATCGCCGCGATGCACGAGGCGCTCGACCGTTGCGGCGCCGGCGCCGGCGGCACCCGCAATATTTCTGGCACCAACCACTATCACGTCCTGCTGGAGCAGGAGCTCGCCGATCTGCACGGCAAGGAAGCGGCGCTTCTGTTCACCTCCGGCTATGTGTCGAACTGGGCAGGGCTTAGCACGCTCGCGTCCGGCATGCCCGGATGCGTCATCTTCTCTGACGCACTCAATCACGCCTCGATGATCGAGGGCATCCGCCACAGCGGCGCGCAGAAGCGCATCTTCCAGCACAACGATCCCGAGGATCTCGACCGCAAGCTCAGCGCCGTCGATCCGGCCTGCCCCAAGCTCGTCGCCTTCGAGTCGGTCTACTCCATGGACGGCGACATCGCGCCGATCGAGGAGCTTTGCGACGTCGCCGACGCCCACAACGCCATGACCTATCTCGACGA
>JANQIP010000006.1 GCA_028282095.1 Xanthobacteraceae bacterium
AAAAGTCTCCCAACTTTTCGGGATCATGCGCTTCTTTGCTTGGTCGCATGATCTTGCCCGAAAAGTCTCCCAACTTTTCGGGATCATGCGCTTCCTTGCTTGGTCGCATGATCTTGCCCGAAAAGTCTCCCAACTTTTCGGGATCATGCTTTTTTGGCGCCCGGTTCCCCTAAAAAACCGCTGGACGCGCGCCGTTCAAGTCAGCATGACCCGGTCGACTTGAGAAAATTATAAGCTTCGATGATCTCGCGCAGTTTGTCCTCGGAACCGCGGTCGCCATGGTTGGCGTCCGGGTGGTGCTGCTTAACCAGTGCTTTAAACCGGCTTTTGATTTGCTGACGGTCGGCGCCCGCTTCGAGGCCCAGCGCATGCAGTGCCTTGAGCTCGGCATTGCGCACCATGCGCGGCTCGGCGCGGCGCGTATCGCGCGAGGCGCCTGCGGTGCCGAACTCATGGCGGAAGGCGAAGGGGTCGGCCGCCGATTCGGCGAAAATATGGTTTACATTCACGCGCTTGAAGCGGGTGCCGGCCTGCTGCCCGAGTTTCCAGGTGGGACGGTGCCCGGTGACGGCGTCCTTCTGGTAGCGCTCCACCGCATCATCGCTCATGCCGTCGAAGAAATTATACGACTGGTTGTAGGCACGCACGTGCTCGAGACAAAAATGCCAGTACTGCTGCTCGCGGTTCCGCCCCTTGGGCGCGCGATGGGTGCCGGGGCGATCGCATCCCGGCCATTCGCACCGCGGTGCGCCGGCCGCGCGGCGGTTGCGCGCAGGCTTGACCCGGATGCGGTCGAAGAATGGTGAGTCCAGCTTCATCGCCATCATTATGTCGGTTAATGGCCATCCGCCGCAAGCTTGACAGGATCGGCAGGACGTGATCCGCGGGTCGGTTCGGGCGCGATGGTCGAGGTTTTCGTCGAGAGTGCGAGAGTGCAGGATGGACGTGCGCGAGGCTATCGAGCAAAAGCTGACGAAGGCTTTCACGCCCGAGCACCTTAGCGTGATCGACGAATCGCACCTGCATGAGGGGCATGCCGGCGCGCGCCCGGGCGGCCAGACCCATTTTCGGGTTTCGATCGCTGCCGCAGCCTTTTCCGGCAGGAGCCGCCTCGACCGGCACCGCATGATCCATGAGGCGCTGGTCGCCGAGCTCGCGGGCGGCGTCCATGCGCTCGCGATCAAGGCCACGGCGCCCGGCGAAGCCGGATGACCGCAGGGCGCCCTATCGCTCAATCCGGTCGGCAGGGTCGCAATCGAGAAACCGGCGCGGGCGGCATCGCCAACAAGAAAACAAGACGCGCAAACAAATACATCACAGGCGGATCCCGGGCGGGGCCCAAGACGCCGGCAGCGAGCGCGCGAGGACCGGCACAGCCGATTTCGTCCCTTGCTAACGCTCAAGCCTGTGGCAAAGTCTTTCCGAAGGAGAACAAGATGGCGCCGATCGGGGCCGGCAAGGTCTTGCCTTGCGCGAGGTTTCGGCGCATTGAAACAGAAATTTGTGGCAGCGCGAAAAAGCCCCCTTTTCGGAGATATCCATGGCACTTGCTGAATTGCGTGCGGACAGCGTTCCCGATCTCGTGAGCCTTGCGCAAGATGCGACCGAGGCGCTCGAATCCATCCTCGCCGAAGCAACTTTCAAAGTGCGCAGCCGCGTGTCCACCGATGGCAAAATCGACGCCAAGCTGGTCGACCGCGAGCAGCGGGCGGCGCATGGCCTTGCCTGGCTCGCGACTTATGTCGAAGCGGTGCGCCAGCTCGGCGCCTATGCCGCGCGCATGAACGAGGCCGGGCGGTTTCGTGAGATCGAGGAACTGGTGGTACGGATCGGCCTTGGCGAGTACCTCGCCCAGGTCGTCGGCGGCATTCCGATGAGCCAGACCGAGTTCGTGCGGCCCGCCGATCTCGGCCTCGATACTGTCGAGGTTGCGACCCGGCTCAAGCCGGCGCTCGACGCCCTCGAGACGACCGGCAACACGCCGGCCAACCGGGCGCGGCTCGCCGAACTGATCAGCGAACACCATACCGCGACGCCGGGCGACTGCGGCCTCGACGAGACGCTTGAGCAGATCCGCGATGAGATGCGCAAGTTCTCCGACAGCGAGGTTATTCCGCAAGCCCATGGCTGGCATCTGACCAATAGCTACATTCCCTATGAGATAGTCGGCCAAGTCGCCGAGCTCGGCGTGTTCGGGCTGACTATACCGGAGGAGTATGGCGGCATGGCACTCGGCAAGGAGTCCATGTGCGTCGTGTCCGAGGAATTGTCGCGCGGTTATATTGGCGTCGGCAGCCTGGGGACGCGGTCGGAAATCGCCGCCGAACTCATCCTCGGCAGCGGCACCGAGGAGCAGAAGGCCAAGTGGCTGCCCAAGATCGCCTCCGGTGAGGTGCTGCCCACCGCGGTGTTCACCGAGCCGAATGTCGGGTCCGACCTCGCCTCGCTCAAGACCCGCGCCGTGCGCGACGGCGACGTCTACAAGGTCAATGGCAACAAAACCTGGATCACCCATCCGGTGCGCGCCGATCTCATGACCTTGCTCGTGCGCACCAATCCCAAGGAGCCGGGCTATCAGGGCCTGTCGATGCTGCTCGCCGAGAAAGCACGCGGCACCGACGAGGATCCGTTCCCCGTGCCGGGCATGTCGGGCACCGAGATCGAAGTGCTCGGCTATCGCGGCATGAAGGAATACGAGATCGCCTTCGAAGATTTCGAGGTCAAAGCCGAGAACCTGCTCGGCGGGGTCGAGGGCCAGGGCTTCAAGCAGCTCATGAAGACCTTCGAGGCCGCCCGCATCCAGACCGCGGCGCGCGCGATCGGCGTCGCCGAGGCGGCGATGGAGGAAGGGCTGCGCTATGCCGAGACCCGCATCCAGTTCGGCCAGCCCATTCTCGCTTTCCCGCGCGTGGCCGACAAGATCGCGATGATGGCGGCGGAAATCATGATCGCGCGCCAGATCACCTATCACGCCGCGCGCGAAAAGGACGAGGGCAAACGCTGCGACCTCGAGGCGGGCATGGCAAAGCTTCTCGCCGCACGGGTCGCCTGGGCGGCAGCGGACAACACGGTGCAGATTCACGGCGGCAACGGTTTTGCGCTGGAATACAAGGCCTCGCGCCTGTTGTGCGACGCCCGCATCCTCTCGATCTTCGAAGGGGCGGCGGAAATCCAGGCACAGGTCATCGCCCGCCGCCTGATGGATCGCGGAAACTGAAGACGGCAGAGCGCGGCGCGCCGCGAAGCGTTTGCCTACACGCGCGGCAATGCATCGTTCTAGATGCAAGCGGGGCAAAGCAATGTTACCTCTCCCCGCTTGCGGGGAGAGGTCGACGCGCGAAGCGCGGCGGGTGAGGGGGTTGCCGCGCTGCCAAGGCGCCTGAGATCGTTTCGAGCACACCAGTCGCGTTGTCGGACCATCGTTGTTCCGAGAGAGTGGAACGCGGTGAACCTGGGATCGCGCGATCGGCCTCTGCCCCGGCCATGTTTGCCCCTCACCCGGATTGCCGAAGCTGACGCTTCGACAATCCGACCTCTCCCCGCTTGCGGGGAGAGGTAATTCGGTTCGAGGGCATGATCCCGAAAAGTTGGCAGACTTTTCGGACAGGATCATGCGACAGAAGAAAAATGGCAGACGCGCGATCGACTCAACCCGATGGCGGGCGGACGGCGCTTACGCGGCCGTGGAGTTGATGATGTCGGTACCGGCCGAAAGCAGTGCGGGCACATCGCGCGCCGGCAGCGGACGGCTGAACAAATAGCCTTGCCCCTGCGTGCAGCCGTAAGTGCGCAGCACATAGAGTTGCTCGGGTGTCTCCACGCCTTCTGCAGTGGTCGTCATGCCGAGGCCGGTGGCAAGGTCGACAATGCCGCGGGTGATCGTCATGCAATCGAGACTGTCGGGCAGCTCGCGAATGAACGAACTGTCGATCTTGATCTTGTTGAACGGGAACCGGCGCAAATAGCTCAGAGAGGAATAGCCGGTGCCGAAATCGTCCATCGCGATACGCACACCGAGGTTCTGAAGCTGATGCAGAATGGCGTGATTGACGTCATTGTCCTCGAGCAGAACGGTTTCGGTGATCTCCAGCTCCAGCCTGATTGGCGATAAGCCCGTCTCCTTGAGCACCGACCGCACGGTCTCGGTGAGATCGCCGCTCCTGAACTGCAACGGCGACAGATTGATCGAGATGGTCAGATGCGGCGGCCACTTCACGGCTTCGGCGCACCCCTTGCGCAGCACCCATTCGCCGAGCGGAACGACAAGTCCGATCTCCTCGGCCATCGGAATGAACTCGGAGGGCGACACCGCGCCGCGTTCGGGGTGATGCCAGCGCAGCAGCGCCTCGAAGCCGCTGGGCTCGCCGGTCGCGAGATCGATCACCGGCTGATATTTCAACTCGAAATTCTCGTTGATGAAGGCAAGGCGCAAATCCGTTTCGAGCTGTCGACGGGTCTTGATCTCGGTGTCCATTTCCGGCGCGAAGAAGCAATAGCTGCGCCGCCCCTGCGACTTGGCGCGATAGAGCGCGAGGTCGGCGTGGTTGAGCAGCTCATCGACGCTCTCGCCGTCACCGGGCGAGGTCGCGATGCCGACGCTGGGAGTGACCATGACCTCGTGGCCGTCGACGTCATAGGGAGCGCTGAGCGTATCGAGCAGCCGGAGCGCGAGCGCCGCTGCATCCTGCTGGCCGGTTACTCCGTCCTGAACAACCGCGAACTCGTCGCCGCCGACACGGGCAACCGTGTCCTGCTCGCGCACACTGTGCTGGAGGCGTTTCGCGACAAGGCGCAATAGCTGGTCGCCGGTGGGATGGCCAAGCGTGTCGTTGATGTCCTTGAAACGGTCGAGATCGATGCAGAGCAGAGCAACGTGCTCATCGCGGGTTTGCTCACGCGCCAGAGCCTGTTCGAGACGTTCGCGGAACAAGGTGCGATTGGCGAGATCGGTCAGGCCGTCATGAAGCGCAAGGTGGCGTATTCGGCTCTCGTAACGCCGCTGCTCGGTCACATCGATCGCGACCGTCAGCTTGCCCGGACGACCCTCATAGGTGAATGCGCGCGAGTAGATGCAGACCTGGATTTCGGTTCCATCCGCTTTGCGGTGGCGCCATATGCGTTCGCCGAATGCACCTGTTTCGCTCGATGCCCTCTGCTGTACATCCGCGTGATCCTCCGGATCGACGAGAGTGAGCATTGACTTTGATAAGAGCTGCTCGCGCCGGCTGAAACCATAGTGGGCGACAGCGGCTTCATTGACGGCGAGCAAAGCCATGGTCTCGCGATCGACCACCCACATCGGCAGCGGATTGCTCTCGAACATGAGCCGGAACGACTGCTCGCGACGCTTCGCCTCGGTGATGTCGAGGCGAACGCCGATGGAGCCGCCGTCGCTGGTGCGGCGCTCCTCGATGCGTACCCAGCGATTGTTCGGCAGGCGCTGCTCATGACTGCTGTTGTCCTGCCGATGGGCCGCAAGGCGTTCGGCCAGCCATTCCTCCTCCCGTCCGACCGCGTCGGGAAACACGCCGAGCGCAATGCCTCGGCGCAGCCGCTCCTCGAACGTGATGCCCCGCCTCATGACAAGGTCGGCATCCGGATAGATTTCGTTGTAACGGTTGTTCCAAAGGATGAAGCGGTCTTCCGCGTCGAGAAACGCCATTCCCGCCGGCACGGTTTCGAGCGCATCGCACAGCCGCGCATGGGTTGCGCGCGCTTCCTCGGTCGCCCGCTCGGCATCGGCGCGCGCCGCGGTCAATGCTTGTTCGCGTTTGCGAAGCTCTTCCAGGAGATCGTTGAGCGAGCGCGACAACGACTCCACCTCGGCGTATCCCGTTACTTCCGGCAGCTTTGTGTCTTCGGAACATCGTGCCCGTTCAGCACCGGCTGTGAGCGTGATCAGTGGTTTCTCGATGGATCGCGCGATCGCAAGCGCGATCGCAAACGCGATCAACATGGCGAAGCTGACCGCAAGGCCGCCACGCGCGATCTGCGCATTGATGCTCCCAACCACGGCGGCGCGATCGAGCCCGACCGCCAAGCGGCCATTGCCCCCCGGAATCAGCGTGTAACCGTAGATGCCGTCCGGCCCCTCCGGATCCGAAACATCGACCCACCCCTCGGGCCGGGACAGAATATCCTCGACGAGTTGCAGGTGGCGGTAGTTCTTCCCGACGAGATCCGCGCGCGGCGGATTGCGCGCCAGCAAGGTTCCGTCCGCATCGATATACCAGACGGTGGCGCCCGTCTTGTTCGACACCTTGCCTGCGAACCGGTTGAACCACCGCATCCGCAAGGTGACACCGAGCACACGGGTCACCTCGCCGTCACCGCCGACGACGGGAAGCAGCGCCCAGGCGACGGGCATCTGCCCGTCGCGGCCGATCTCGTAATCGCTGACGACGAATTTGCGCTGCTTCAACGCGTCACGGAAAAAGGCGCGGCCGGATGCGTCGAATCCGAGCCTATCCGGCGCCGGGCCGCAGATGGTGCGCCCGTCCCGCCCGAGCACCCAGAACTCTTTGGCCCACACCCGACCCTTCCCGGCATTCTTGAGGAATGCCGCACAGGTCTCGGCGGACCCGTCCACGACCTCAGGAACATTGGCAAGAATCTGAAGCAGCGCATGCACATCGGAGGTCAGTTCGCGATAGGCATTGGCGGCGCGGCGCGCCATGGACTGCGCGCGTTCGCCGGCCGCTGCGATCGATTCTTCGCGTTGTTGAAAAAGCCAAAACGCGCCGGCGGCCGTCAACGGCAAGACGGCCACCAAGATCATGCCGATCAGGCGCAATCTGATTCCGCTCGCTCGCCGGCTCGGCCCGATCGTCTGTTCAAGCATTTGATGCCTCGCAACGCGAGACAAGAATTACCGGGCTTCACTTAATGGCATTTAATCAATTCGGCTAAGAAATGATGAATCGACGACATGTTTGAAAATACGTTGTCGTGGTTTAATACTCCCTGCGCGCCGGCTAAACTTTACCTATCTGGAAGTTTGGACAATTGTTGATGGTCCGGTCGAGGCGGCGTCATGGTGAACATATCGCTTCCGCACGATGCGTTCGTTCTTGTCGGCGATGGCCGCAAGGCTCTGTTTCTGCGCAATGAAGGCGACGAGACATTCGTCAATCTGCGAACCGAGCGGGTGCTTACCGGAGACGATTCGGCGACCCACGAGCTGGGCTCGGATCGGCCCGGCCGCACCTTCCAGAGCGTCGGGGCGCGCCGCAGTGCGGTCGAGCAGACCGATTGGCACGAGATCGAGGAGCAACGGTTCGCTCACGACGTCGCCGCTGCCCTCCTTCGTTTGGTGCGCGAGCGCAAGGTCAAGGCGCTCATCATCGTCGCCCCGCCGCGCACGCTCGCCGAACTGCGGCGCGTCCTCCATTCCGAGGTCAAGAACTGCATCGTTGCGGAGCTCGATAAGGATTTGACCAAGCATCCGATCGACGACATCGAAAAGCATCTCGCTAGAGCATGATCCCGAAAAGTCGGCAGGCTTTTCGGACAAGATCATGCGACAAGACGAGAGCATGATACCGAAAAGTCGGCAGGCTTTTCGGGCAAGATCATGCGACAAGACGAGAGCATGAT
>JANQIP010000020.1 GCA_028282095.1 Xanthobacteraceae bacterium
ACATGGGTAACACATTTCCGGTTTTGTTCAGGTCTGATTTTGTTGCTGTTGTTGCTCCTGTGGACCCTGTGGGCGACGCGCCGCGTCGTCCACAAGTCAACAGGACATCGGTCGCGGCGGCGGGTGAGGGGGGGCGGCGCTGCCAAGGCGCCCAAGATCGTGTCAAGCACGCCAGTTGCGTTTGTCAGACCATCGTCGCTCCAAGAGGGCGGAACGCGTTAGCCCTGAGATCGCGTGATCGGTTCTGACTGATTTGCGCCGCGGATGTTTGCCCCTCACCCGGATTGCCGAAGCTGACGCTTCGACAATCCGACCTCTCCCCGCTCGCGGGGAGAGGTTAGGTCTGCCAGCTTTTCGGGGTCATGCTCTGCAAGCAGAACAGGACACGTTCAGCGCGTCACGACGACCGTCGTGCCGACCCCGACCCGCCGGTACAGGTCGAGGATGTCGCGGTTGTACATGCGGATGCAGCCATAGGAGACGAAACGGCCGACCGAGCCCGGCCTGTTGGTCCCGTGGATCGCATATTGACCGCCGGACAACGTCAAGGCGGCGGCGCCCATCGGATTGCGCCGGCTGCCGCCCCTGATGACTCTGGGAAGGCGCGGAATGTCGCGTTTGACGTCAGCCGGGGGCGACCAGTCCGGCTTGAGGTGTTTACCGCTGATCATGGTCCGTCCGGTCCACCGCTTGCCGCGCTTGCCGACGCCGACCCGGTAGCTCACCGCCCTGCCATTGCCGAGCACGTAATAGAGACGACGCTGGCTGGTCTTAACCACGATCGTGCCGGCCGAGTAACGGGCGTCGCGGAACGAAACGATCGAGCGTGCGTCTGCCGGGGGCGGGGCCCACAGGGTTGCGATCAAACAAGATGCAAGCGCAAACAAGATGGAACGGGATGCAACGTGTGCCATTGGTTGTCCTCAGAAGTTTTCCCGTCGTCCGCACCCGCGCACGAACATCCAACCAAGTTAGAATTGACAAATCGTCGCGTACGGGCAAGTCGTTCGCCTTTCCGTTATCGAAGTAAATCGAAGGTGAAACCGAGCCGCCACACCTATAGCTGCACCGCGGTGTTTTTTTGCCTATTCACGGCGCTCCGGCGCGCTTCCGCTGTGGAATGGCGCGAGACTAAGCGCGATTATTTCGTAATAGGCTGCGCTGGCGACTCGCGCGGATCGTTCGATGTCGGACAATCTTGCTTGGTCGGACGTCTCGTGGTGGCTGTGCGAAACATGGTGCCGAAGAGCTCGGGCCACGACATGCAATCAACGACAAGAAGGGTTGGCGCGCGGTCGATTCATTGAGCGGCAATCGCGCGCCAGCATGATCCCGAAAAGTTGGCAGACTTTTCCGACAAGATCATGCGCCCAAGCAAGGAAGAACCGCGGTTGATTCTCTGAGCAGCAATCGCGCGCACGTGCCGGGCGCCACAACATGGCCTATAAGATCGATCCAGAGTGGCCATGGCGGGACTGGCTGCAGCTCGCTGATTGGTTCCGGGCCGGCGATCCGGCATCGGACCGTCAAGAACTGCGAGACGAAGGGGCGGATGGACTCGCTCGACAGATACATCTTCAGGACCACCTTTTCGGGCTTCGTGGTCGTGCTCGTCGGTCTGACGGCGGTCATCTGGGTCACCCAGATCCTGCGCCAGATCGATCTGATCACCAGCCAGGGACAGACGGTGCTCGTGTTTTTCTCGATCACCAGCCTGATCATTCCGAGCCTGATGATGGTGCTGGCGCCGATCGCGATGCTGATCGCCGTCCTCTACACGCTTGCCAAGCTCAACAACGACTCGGAGCTGGTCGTCATTGGCGCGGCGGGGATATCGCCCCGGCGGCTGTTTCGCCCGTTCCTGATGCTCGCCGCGTTGGTCTCGATCATCGTTCTGTTCATCGGCGCCTATCTCTCCCCACGGCTGCAGCGCGAGCTGGTGCAGCAATTGAGCCAAGTCCGGGCCGACCTCGTCGCCAATATCGTGCGTCCGGGCGGTTTCACCTCGATCGAGCACGGCCTGACCTTTCACATTGGTGAGAAGCACAGCGACAGCCATTTCGGCGGCATCATGATCGACGATTCCCGCAACACGACAGAGCGGAGCACGGTGATCGCCGAGGAGGGGCACATCGTGCAGACCGATCGCGGGACGTTCCTGGTGATGACCGATGGCTGGGTTCACCGGCGGCGCGCCGCCGACCGCGACCCGACCTTCGTCCAGTTCGAGAGCTATGCGTTCGACCTGTCGCCCTACACCGTCGCCGGCCGGGTGATCTATGGACTGCGCGAGAAATATCTCTGGGAACTGATAAACCCCGATCCCGACGACCGATTGCTGAAGACCGCCGCGGCGCAGTTCCGCGTCGAGATGCATGACCGGCTGGCCGCACCGCTTTACCCGTTCGCTTTTGTCGTGATCGCCTTCCTCCTGCTGTGCATACCGCGAACAACGCGGCAGGGCGGCTTGATCTCGCTCCTGACCGTCGCCGCGGCGGCGTTCGGCTTGCGCCTGTTCGGCTTTGCTTGCACCGCGCTCGGCCGCAGCACGCCGGAAGCCCTTTATGCCGTTTATCCGGCAGTTGTCCTCACCATCGGTCTCGGCAGCTTGGCGATCTACCGGGGCAGGGCGTTCGACCTCGACCGCCAGGTCGATCTTTCGGCCCTCTATGACCGTCTATTGGGAAGACTGGCCCGGCTCGCCCGGCCTGCTCCGCGCTGAATGCGATTATGCGCATAAGATTGGGCGTTGTGCGCCGATCGGGTGATCGACTATGGTCGTCGTGCCCGCCTAGAGCATGATCTTGTCCGAAGAGTTGGCGGGTTTTTCGGGCAAGATCATGCGACGGAACGACAAGCATGATCCCGAAAAGCTGGCGTTTTTTTTGGATGAGATTGTGCGACCAAACAAAGGGACAGAGAGTGCGGTTGATTCGAGGCGAGGCAAACGCACTCTGTCAGGTCCTGTGAGCGACCCATGCATTTCATAACGGCGCCGAGGAACGCGTGGCGTGCACAGCTCGCGGATCCCACGAGCACGATCAGCCTCGTCAGCCGCCTCGTGAGAGATTACGCGCTCGCTCATCGGGCGCGCTATGGGCTTGCCTTCGCCTTCATGGCACTGGGCGCCGCCTGCACCGCCGCGACCGCCTATCTGATCGGGACCGCGATCGACCAGGCCTATGTCAGCCGCAGCTTCTACGGCATCGCCGTGGTCTCCGCGCTCGCCATCGTGATCTTTGCGGCCAAGGGATTTGCGACCTACAAGCAGGCGGTCACGCTCGCGCAGATCAGCAATCAGATCGTCGCCGCCAATCAGCGGCGCGTGTTCGACAAGCTGCTGCAGCAGGATATGGCGTTCTTCGCCGACAAGCACTCGTCCGAGTTCGGCGCCCGCGTCAATTACGGCGCGACGTCCGCCTCGGGTGTGCTCAACCTCCTGGTCACCGCCATCGGCCGCGATCTTCTGACCTTCATTGCGCTCGGCGCGGTGATGATCTACGGCGCGCCGCTGTTGTCGCTATTCGCCTTCATCATCCTGCCGCCTGCCGTGCTATTCCTGCGCAAGCTGATCAAGCGGGTGCGCACCATCGCGCTCGCGCAGTTCGGCGGGAACATGCTCGTCATGCAGTCGCTGCAGGAGACCGTGCTCGGCTTCAAGATCATCAAGGCGTTCAATCTCGAAGACATCATGCGCGTCCGGGCCGACCGGCATATCGGCACCATCGAGGACGCCGCCAACAATCTCGCGCGCGTGTCCAATCGCGGCGGCCCGCTGATGGAAGCGCTCGGCGGCATTGCGATCGCGGGCGTGCTTCTGATCGGCGGCTACAATGTGCTGATACTCGGCGCCGCGCCGGGCGGGTTCACCTCCTTCATCACCGCCTTCATCCTCGCCTATGAACCGGCCAAGCGCCTGGCGCGCCTCAATCTCGAACTGCAGAGCGGGCTTGCCGGCGTGCGCATCCTGTTCGAACTGATCGACCTGCCGGTCCATGCGGCGCAAGCAAGCGCGCCCGACCTTAAGGTCGAGGGCGGGCGGATCGAGTTTCGTGACGTGACTTTCGGCTATCGTCCCGAGGAGCCGGTGCTGCGCGACATGTCGTTCACCGCCGCGCCGCGCGTGGTCACCGCCTTTGTCGGCTTGTCGGGCGGCGGCAAGTCGACGATCTTCAACGTGCTGCTCGGCCTCTATCAGGTCCAACAAGGGGCGGTGCTGATCGACGACCAGAACATCGCTGCGGTGTCGCCGCCCTCGCTGCGCGGGCACATCGCCTATGTCGGCCAGGATGTGTTCCTGTTTCACGGAACGATCCGCGAGAACATCGCGCTCGGCCGGTCCGGCGCGACCGAGGCGGATATCCTCGCCGCCGCCCGCGCCGCGCATGCGCACGAGTTCATCACCGGTTTTCCTGACGGCTACGACACCAAAGTCGGCGAGCAGGGCGCGCAGCTTTCGGGCGGCCAGCGTCAGCGGATCGCCATCGCCCGCGCTCTCATCCGCAACGCGCCGATCATCCTGCTCGATGAGCCCACCGCCGCACTCGACAGCGAGTCGGAGTGCTTCGTGCAGGCGGCGATGGCGGAGCTGATCAAGGATCGCACGACGCTCATGATCGCGCACCGGCTCTATACCATTACCCATGCCGACATGATCTATGTGGTGGAGAACGGTATGATCGTCGAATCGGGCCGCCATGACGAGCTCATGCGCAAGGGGCAGCGCTATGCGACGTTCTTCACGCTGAGATCGGCGGACCTGGAAGGATCAGGAGAAGCCGAGGACGGCCGGCGCGCCGCCGCGGGATAACGATGGGGCTGTTCGGGGTCTTGCGGAGATCGGCAATACTGATGCCGCGGGGGGCTCCTGCCTTGTCTTTCCTGCCCTGTCGCGTTTCATGAAGTCCTGCATGACGGAAAACGGGAGCAAGGCCGCAGAGCGATGGGGTTGAACTACGAACGGATCATGGCCTGGCGGCCGGCCGACATCGCGGTGAGCTACGGCCCGCGCGAGTGCATTCTTCATGCTCTGCTTTGCCGGCTGACCGGCGATGAGAACCCGCTGCATGCCGATCCCGAGCGGGCACGGGCGGCGGGCTTTCCGCGGCCCATTCTGCATGGGGGGCTGCTCGATGACCGCGCCGACCGGCTTGCCAGCATTTCTGCGCACTTTTCCCGCCCGATCTTTCCCGGAGAGTCGGTCCGCACCGAGATGTGGATCGAGCCCGCGCAAGTGACCTTCCAGTGCCGAGTTGTCGAACGGGACGAGATCGTGCCGACCAACGGTCTTGCCACGTTGCGTCCCTGATGAGGCCACCGCCGCCCAGCCCCGAGGATTCTTGTCCATGACCGCACCCGACGAGCTTGTCCTTTCATCCATCGACCGGTTGGGCGTAGCGACGCTGACGCTCAACCGGCCGGACAAGGGCAACGCCTATGACCGCCGCATGCTCGAACGTCTCGCTGCCGAGATCACGCGATTGGGTGCGGCGGCAGAGGTCCGCGCGCTGGTGCTGCGCGGTGCCGGCAAGCATTTCTGCGTTGGCGGCGACCTCATCGACGACCCATGCGTACACACGGGAACTGGCGCCGAGCCGTCCGTTCTCATGCCGCATCTTTGCCTTGCGCTTGATGCCTGCCCCAAGCCGACCATCGCGCTCGTTCATGGCGCCTGTTTCGGCGGTGGCTTTGCGCTTGCGGCCTGCTGCGACGTGGTGCTCGCGGCCGAGGATTCGTTTTTCTCGCTGCCGGAGCTGCGGCTCGGCTTCGGGGTCGGACCCTACATTCCGTTCTTTGCGCGTGCGCTCGGACCGCGCCAGTTGCGCCGCTACCTGATCACGGCCGAACGGTTCAATGCGCGGGAGGCGCTGGCGATGGGGGTCGCGCACCAGCTCTATGCGATCGACGCGGCCGACAAAACGCTCGGCGAGTTGCTCGACAATGTGCTGCAATCGGCGCCCGAAGCGACCGCCGTGACCAAGCGCGAGCTCAGCGAGCTTGCCGATATGACGCCCACGCGCGAGCTGATCGACGAGCTGCAGATCACCTTCCGTGACTTGTTCGAGAGTCCCGAAGGCAAGGAAGGCCGCGCCGCCTTTCAGGAGAAGCGCAAGCCGGCCTGGGCAAGAGCGTGATATTGTCCGAGAAATCTGCCGACTTTACGGGATCATGCTCAAGCACGCCGTAGGGTGGGCAAAGGCGCGCCGATGGCGCGCCATGCCCACGTGACACGACGATTTGTGGGCACGCTTCGCTTTGCCCACCCTACAAGATCCCTAACTGGATGCGGAGAAATTGACGTTACGGGTGCGATGTGAACACTCCGTCCGCCCGTTAAACGGAGAGGCTGAATGCACAAGCATTGGAGCGAAATGAACGCAGACGAAAAGGCGGATTGGCTCAAGAGCGAGCTTCAACACATGAGCAACCTGTTCGCCATGCTGTCCTCGCAGATTCAGGAGATCGGAAGATCGGTGAAGGCGCTCGAAAAGGCGAGAAACGAGAGCGAGCGCACGCCGTAGCGGGGCCGCAAATCCGGACGGTCCGGACGGTCACACCGTAGCGTCGGCCGCAGTGGTTGCAGCAATAAGCGCGACCATATGATCCTTTAAGTCGCCGGCGACGTCGGGGTCACGCTTGAGCTCGGTAAGCGAACGCGGGGGCGGAAGCGCGCGGCCCTCATCGGCAAGCGACTGCGCGTAGAGCGCAACCGCTTCCGGCGCATTGCGCAGCGCTTGGTCGAGATCATCGCCGCCGGAAAAGCAGCCGGGCAGGTCGGGAAACCACACGCCGACCGCGGTGTCGGGTCCTGCCTCTTCCACGATGGCGACATAATGGGGCATGGGCGCTCCGGGTTCAGTCACGCTCCCATTGTGCCTGTTTGTATATGGTGCGTACAAGCCCTGGTCCGAGGTCTTTCTTCGGGTGCGGCAGTACGATCGTTTCACGCGAGCTCGGATGCTTGAAGACGTGATGCGATCCCGCAACTCGCACGAGCACCCAGCCGTCCTTTTCGAGACGCTGTTTGATGTCGCGGCTGTTTTTGAGCATTGAAACAGGTTTCGCAGTTCAGCAAATGCGGCCGTTCACAACTTCACGACAAAACTGTCCACGATGCGTTTTTCGCCGGCTTTGTCGAACTGAATGGTGAGCTTGTTGCCGTCGACGGCGACAATTTCGCCATTGCCGAATTTCTGGTGAAACACGCGGTCGCCGCGGGCAAAGGGCGAGGCGGTGCCGGTCGAGCGCGCGATGAGCTCGCCCTCAATCGTGGGCGGCGGTCGGTGATGGCGCTCGCTGCGGAAACCAGACCTCTCAGGGATTTCCCCCTCACCCGACCTCGCTACGCTCGGTCGACCTCTCCCCACCGGGGAGAGGTGTTTTGACGGGGCGGTGCCGCTTTGTTCGAAACTGGATTTATCCCCCTCACCCGGCACACTTTCGGCGCGCCGACCTCTCCCCACTGGGGAGAGGTATTTTGAAGGTGTGGCAGAGGGGGAATCGGAGGCTGCGGCGTCAATAGGGTCGAGCTTCGCGTGGTCGTGGTTCGCGCCAAATCGGTGCTGTCGCGCCTCGCCGAATCCGTCTCGTCTGCTGCCGCGATACCCGCCGCCCTCACCATAACCGCCGCCGCCATGCCCGCCGCCGTCAGTGCGGCGCGCCTGCGCGCGCCGCCAGCCGGGCGTGCGGTAGTTCGAGCCGAATGCCGTGGCCTGATCAAAGCGTGAGCCGTATTGGCCGTAGCCACCAAAACCGCCGAAGGCGTTTGCCTCCGCGAACTCGACATGCGCCTCCGGTAATTCATCGACAAAGCGCGAGGGCAGGCTCGACGTCCAATTGCCGTGGATGCGCCGGTTGGCAACGAAGGAGACGCGCGCCCGTTTGCGCGCGCGCGTCAGCCCGACATGGGCGAGCCGACGCTCCTCCTCGAGCCCGGCGCGGCCTTTGTCGTCGAGCGAGCGCTGGTGCGGCAGCAGGCCTTCCTCCCAGCCGGGCAGAAACACGGTGTCGAATTCCAGCCCCTTGGCGGCGTGCAGCGTCATCACGGTGACGGCCTCGCCGTCCTCCGTGTTGTCGACGTCCATCACCAGCGAGACATGTTCGAGAAAGCCCTGCAGGTTCTCGAACTCCTCCATCGAGCGGACCAGCTCTTTCAGGTTTTCCAGCCGGCCGGCGGCATCGGCCGAGCGATCCTTCTGCCACATCTCGGTATAGCCGGACTCGTCGAGCACGATCTCGGCAAGCTCGGTATGGGGGAGGGCATCGCGCTGACCGCGCCAGCGGTCGAAGGCGGCGACGAGGTCGCGCAGCGCCTGGCGCGGCTTGGGCTTGAGCGCTTCGGTGCCGACGATCGTCCGCGCCGCCTCCATCAGCGGGCAGTTGTTGGCGCGGGCGAGGTCGTGCAGCGTCTTGAGCGTGGCATCGCCCAGGCCGCGCCTCGGCACATTGACGATGCGCTCGAAAGCAAGGTCGTCGGCGACCTGGTTGACAAGCCGCAGATAGGCGAGCGCATCGCGGATCTCCGCGCGCTCATAAAAGCGCGGGCCGCCGACCACGCGGTAGGGCAGGCCGAGCGTGACGAACCGGTCCTCGAATTCGCGCATCTGGAACGAGGCCCGCACCAGGATCGCCATCTCGTCGAGGTTTTCGCCCTGGCGCTGGAGCTGTTCGATCTCCTCGCCGATCGCGCGCGCTTCCTCTTCGGAATCCCAGGCGGAGGCGACGACAACCCTGTCGCCTTCCGCGCTTTCGGCGCGCAGCGTCTTGCCGAGCCGGCTTTCGTTTTGGGCGATGAGGTGGGAGGCGGCGCCGAGAATGTGCCCCGTCGAGCGGTAATTGCGTTCGAGCCGGATCACCGCCGCGCCGGGGAAGTCATGGTCGAAGCGCAGGATGTTGTCGACCTCGGCGCCACGCCAGCCATAGATCGACTGGTCGTCGTCGCCCACGCAGCAGATGTTCTTTGGGGGTGGCGAAGCCGGTCGGATCCCTTCCATGTCCTTCGAGGTGCTCTCGCTGCGCGCGGGCTGCTCGTGATCGGGTGCTGTCAGGTTGCTCTCGCGCTCGCCGCTTTGTTCGGCCTCTAGGCCGGGTGCTTCGCTCGGGCGCACCGTCCGCTGGCCCAGCAGTCGAAGCCAGAGATATTGCGCGACATTGGTGTCCTGGTACTCGTCGACCAGGATGTAGCGGAACCGGTTCTGGTATTGCCGCAACACTTCCGCGTGGCCACGAAGCAGCCGGATCGTCTCCAAGAGGAGATCGCCGAAATCCGCCGCGTTGAGCGTCTTCAGCCGGCCCTGATAGGCGGCGTAAAGGTCTTTGCCGCTGCCATTGGCGAAGGCGGCGGCTTCGCCCGCCGGCACCTGGTCGGGCGTGAGGCCACGGTTCTTCCAGCCGTCGGTCTGGCCCGCCAGCACGCGGGCAGGCCAGCGCTTCTCGTCGATATTCTCCGCCGCCAGAAGCTGCTTGAGCAGCCGGATCTGGTCGTCGGTATCGAGAATGGTGAAATCGGGCTTGAGACCGACCAGTTCGGCATGGCGGCGCAGGAGTTTCGCCCCGATCGAATGGAAGGTGCCGAGCCAGGGCATGCCCTCGACGATGCCGCCGACCATCTGGCCGACCCGCGCCTTCATCTCGCGCGCTGCCTTATTGGTGAAGGTGACGGCCAGGATATCGAAAGGGCGCGCCCGCCCGGTCGCGAGAATATGGGCGATCCGCGCGGTCAGGACGCGCGTCTTGCCGGTGCCGGCGCCGGCGAGCACCAGCACCGGGCCTTCCAGGGTCTCGACCGCGGCGCGCTGCTCCGGGTTGAGCCCGTCGAGATAAGGCGCGCGCCGGGCTGCCTGCGCCCGCGCGGCAATGCCGCCTGCCGCCGGAGGCGGGGGATCGCAATCGAACTCGGGCGGCGGACGTTTGGGCTCGGCCATTCCGGCTCCTCGCGCTTGCGCGCTGATGGAGATCATTCTTACGTAAGAGCAGACGCAACGGAACGAAGGCAGTGTATTCTGAGGACGATTTTCGAAGACGCGATTCGATATGGACAGCCCAACTTCAGAGAGAATCGGCCTGATGTCAACCGATCCCTTATAAACCCTCCAACTGCTATAAATGTGATCTTGTGCTTTGGCTGCTCGTGTGGGATGATGTCATTGTCGGCAGCCGCGGCCTCATCGAAATGGTCCGAAGGTGCGCAGTACGGCGATGTCATTCGCCGCTTTCCGCGGCTTAACTGCCGCGGCCTCATTGAAGCATAGCCGTGGGCGGCTTCAAAAAAGAACTCGAATCAAACTTCCGCGGCGGCCGGCGCCTTATTTTAAAACACGAATTCAGCGATTTCATTGGATGCCGGGGTCCGCTTCCCAGAAAAGGCGAGGGTCGGATCGCACAAGCGATCGGGTTGGGGGTCGCGCGTCGGTATCTCGACCTGCTCCCGCCGCGCTTCGCTTCGAAATCCAGATGAGTGGGAATCCTGCAAAACAGTCCCGATCGAGTACCGTCACGTAGAGCATGATCCCGAAAAGTTGCAGACTTTTCAGAGAAGATCATGCGGCAAAACAAAGAGAAATAGAGTGCGATCGATTCAATCTGAATGGATCGCACTCTAGTCCTCCCCCGCTTGCGGGTCGCTTGCGGGGGAAGGTCGGGGAGGGGGCGACTTCTTAGATCGTCCGGCGAGGGGCGCGATTGCTTCGGGTTAATCTTGTCTGAAAACCCGATTTTCTCGGGATTGTGTTCTAATTCGCGAGGCGGCCAGACCTCTGCTTTTCCCGCATTTCTTCGAGCTTCGCCTTGATCTGGTCGAGGTTGAAAGATGCCGGCGCCTGTTGCGGCGGAAAGTCGATGAAGGTCTTGGCGAGTTTCGCCACCTCCTGCTGCACAAACACGAAACGCCAGAACTCGTGCGCGAACCAATCCATCAAGGCCGCCGGGCAATCTTTGGGATCCAGGCAGCGTTCATACGGATCGAGCCGCAAGTTCACCATTTTGGGCCATTGGAGCGTGACCCTTGCGCCGAACCAGCCCTCCGGTTGCTCCAGGAAAATATACTTCATGTCGTCGACGCGGACGGCCCCGAGATCGGCTTCGGCGAAATAATAGAGCTCCTTTCGTTTTGATGGCCCGTTGCCGGTCAGAAGGTCGAGCTGGTTATAGCCGTCCAGGTGGACCTTGTAGGTCTTGCCGTTGATTTTGGCGCCCTTCTTGAGATCGGCGGCGATGTCCCGCGAGCCACCGGCAGCGGCGATGAAGGTCGGGAAAAAATCGAGCCCGGAGAACACGTCGTTGATGACGGCTCCCGGCTTGATCTTGCCGGGCCAGCGCATGACGAGCGGCACGCGGAGCCCCCCTTCGAGGATCATGCCCTTGGTGCCCCTGAACGGTGTCATGCCGCCATCCGGCCAGGTGAACACCTCGGCACCGTTGTCGGTCGTCACCGCGACGATGGTATTGTCGGCGATGCCCAGCTCATCGAGCTTTTGCAACAGGGCGCCGACCGTGTCGTCAAACTCGGCCATGCCCGCTTCTTCGATGGTCCAACCGTTCTCCGGCGTGATCTGGTTCAGGTACTTGTCGGACAGATGGGTGAAGACATGCATGCGGGAAGGATTGACCCACAGAAAGAACGGCTTTCCGTCCTTGTGCGCCTGTTCCATGAATGCGAGGGAGCGCTTCGTCACCTCGCCGTCGATCATGGTCATGTCGTATTTGATGCCGGGCATCGGGCCCGGGGGCAGCGGCCCTTCGTCGGTGATCGTCTGCTTGCCGACCTTGCCCCAGCGCTCCTGCTCCGTTTGATCATCCTTGGTCGTGGCGACGCAATGAACCAGGTTGCGAGGGCCGACCCGATCCTCGAGGTCCTTCGGGTAGGTCCGGTTGAACGGGTCCTGCATCGCATTGAGGTGATAGAGCCAACCGAAATACTCGTCGAAACCGTGCACGCAGGGCAGGTACTTGTTCAGGTCGCCGAGATGGTTCTTGCCGAACTGGCCGGTGGCATAGCCCTCATCCTTGAGCGCCGCGGCGATGGTCGGCGAGGCGGCCGGCATCCCGATGCTCTGGCCCGCCTGCCCCACCGTCGTGAGCCCTGTGCGCAGCGGCAATTGACCGGTGATGAAATTCGCCCGACCGGCGGTGCAGCTCGCCTCCGCGTAATAGTCGGTGAACATGGCGCCTTCGGCGGCGATCTTGTCGATGTTCGGCGTTCTCACCGCCATCATTCCGCGGTTGTAGACGCCGATATGCGACCAGCCGATGTCATCGCCCATGACGACGATGATGTTCGGCTTTGGTTGTTGCTGGGCGTGCGCCGCGCCGGGCAGGCCGATGAGACCGACCGCCAAGCCCGCAACGACGAGGGTTGCGGCTGCCGCAAATCGAGGTGCCTTCACGCCGCCTCGTGATACCGTTGAAGCCATCACGGTCTGTGCTCCTGCAGCGCGGATGATCCTCTTTGGATGAATCATCAGGCTCCGCCTTGTTCGGCGTTCGGAGCAGACTCTGAAATTCTATGGTTAAGAGGTTTTTTCGGCCACCCGACCGGTGCTTAACGGTCAGCGCGCCAGGATCTGGCCGAGAAACGCGCGCGTGCGCTCGTGCTGTGGGGCCGAGAAGAAGGCTTCGGGCTCGTTGATCTCGATGATCTGCCCTTCGTCCATGAACACCACGCGGTCGGCCACCTGCCGCGCAAAGCCCATCTCGTGGGTGACGACGAGCATGGTCATGCCGTCGAGCGCAAGCGCGACCATGGTGTCGAGCACCTCCTTGACCATCTCCGGATCGAGTGACGAAGTCGGCTCGTCGAACATCATGATCTTCGGGTTCATGCACAAAGCGCGGGCGATCGCGACCCTTTGCTGCTGGCCGCCGGAAAGCTGCGCGGGATATTTCTGCGCCTGCTCGGGGATGCGCACGCGCGTCAGATAATGCATGGCGACGGCCTCGGCCTCTTTGCGCGGCATCTTGCGGACATGGATAGGCGCGAGCGTGCAGTTCTCCATGACGGTGAGGTGGGGAAACAGGTTGAACTGCTGGAACACCATGCCGACCTCGCGGCGGATTTCGTCCACGCGCTTGAGATCGTGGGTGAGCAGCACGCCGTCGACGATCACCTCGCCGCGCTGATAGGTCTCCAGCGCGTTGACGCAACGGATCAAAGTCGATTTGCCGGAGCCGGACGGACCGCAGATCACGATACGCTCGCCGCGCGCCACCCGCAGGTTGATGTCGACCAGCACATGAAAGTCGCCGAACCATTTATGCAGGCCGATGATCTCAACCGCATCGGAGGCCGCAAGCGCATCCGTGCTGCGGCTGTTCTCGACGGCTTCGTCCATTGTGCCGCCCTTCTCTGGCGCCAATTGCGCTTCGGTGGAATCCGTATTCACTCCTTTTGTTGTTGTTGGTTGCATGTCCTACAGCGCCCCAGTTCCATTTTACCCGAAAGTGATCAGCGCCGCTCGGCGGCGCTGCGCCGCCGCTCGATCCCGCGAGCATAGCGCGACATCAAATGGCAGGCGACGAAATAGAACAGCGCCGCGAATGCATAGCCGGTGAAGCTCGTCACCGGCGTCGCCCAGCGCGGATCGATGCGCGCGATCTCGATCGTGCGCAGGAAATCGAAAATGCCGACGATGAAGACCAGCGTCGTGTCCTTGAACAGCGCGATGAAGCTGTTGACGATGTTCGGGATCGTCACCGTCAGCGCCTGCGGCAGCACCACGAGGGCGAGCGTGCGCCAATAGCCGAGACCGAGCGCTTGCGCCGCTTCGTATTGCCCCTTGGGAATCGATTGCAGCCCCGCCCGCACCACCTCCGCCATATAGGCCGAGGAGAACAGCGCGATGCCGATCAGCGCCCGCACCAGCTTGTCGGGCGACAGAGCGGGGGGCACGAAGAGGGGCAGCATCACGCTCGCCATGAACAGCACGGTGATCAAGGGAACGCCGCGCACGAACTCGATGAACAGCGTCGAGACGAGCTTCACCGCCGGCATGTCCGAGCGCCGTCCGAGCGCAAGCAAGACGCCGATCGGCAGCGAGACCACGATCCCGACCGCGGCGACGATCAGCGTGACGAACAGCCCGCCCCATTTTGTGGTATCGACGATCGGCAGCCCGAGCAGGGGAAATCCGCGCAACAGCAAGACGGTCAAAATCGGCAGCGCGACGAAGAAGAACAGCGCCCCGAGATCGCGGCGTGGCGCATTGAGCCACAGCATCCAGCCGGTCCCGAACGCCAGCAGCACGAAGAACAGATCGACCCGCCAGCGCTCATCGACCGGATAGGGACCGTAGATGAAGAAGGAGAACCATTCACGCACAAAGGCCCAGCAGGCGCCGACCTCCGGGTGTTCCTGACTGGGAAGGCAGGCCGTGCGGTCGGCCCCGCTCCACACCGCGTCGATCACCAGAAAACGAAGAAGCGGCGGGACGATCCAAAGCAGAAGCGCAATCACCAGCAGGGTGAGCAGGCCGTTGAACCAGCTCGAGAACAGGTTTTCCTTGATCCAGCGGAGTGGACCATGCGCGGTCATCGGCGGTGCGACCTGCGCGGGCGGCGCGGTGCGCACATAGGCGATGCTCACGGGCTTTGGTCGAGTTTCCTGCGCCACGGCGACCTCCTCAACGCTCGACCAGCGCCATGCGCGCATTGTACCAGTTCATCAGCAGCGAGGTCGCAAGGCTGATCACAAGGTACACCGCCATGGTGAGCGCGATCACCTCGACCGCCTGTCCGGTATTGTTGAGCACGGTGCCGGCGAAGACCTGAACAAGGTCGGGATAGCCGATCGCAACCGCCAGCGAGGAGTTCTTGGTGAGGTTGAGATACTGGTTGGTAAGCGGCGGAATGATCACGCGCATCGCCTGGGGAATGACGACCAGTTTCAGCGTCGCGCCGCGCCGCAGCCCGAGCGCATAGGCGGCCTCGGTCTGACCCTTGGGCACGGCCATGAGGCCGGCACGCACCGCCTCGGCGATAAAGGCGGCGGTGTAGATCACGAGCCCGACAAGCAGGGCGAAGAATTCCGGCAGGATCTCGATGCCACCGCGAATATTGAACCGACCCATCTGCGGATAGTCGAAAGCAACGCTCGCACCGACGGCGAAATAGGCCGCGAGCGGAGGCACGACCACCAGCATCGCCGTCACGGCGGCACCCGTTGCGCGGCTCAGCCGTTTCAGCCGCGGTCGCAGCAGATAGGAGAAAGCGAGCGCGGCGAGGATTCCGACGGCGAGTGCGATGACGACCGCGTCGAGGCCATGGAACTCGGGCCGCGGCAGAAACAGGCCGCGATTGTTGAGATAGCTGCCGCCCGGCAAGACGGCGCTTTCGCGAATGCTCGGCAGCGTCTTGAGGACCGCGTTGTACCAGAACAGAAGCTGAAGCAGCAGCGGGATGTTGCGGATGAGCTCGACATAGGCGGCGGCAAGCCGCGAGACGAGAAAATTGTTCGAGAGCTGCGAAATACCGATGACGAAGCCGAGGATCGTCGCCAGCACGATGCCGAGGACGGCCACCAGCAGCGTATTGAGCAGGCCGACCAAAAAGGCGCGGCCATAGGTCGAGACATCGGCCCGGTAGGGGATCAGGGTCTGGCTGATGTCGAAGCCGGCGGTATGATCCCAGAACGCAAAGCCGGTCGCGATATTGGCGCGCGCAAGATTGGCGGCCGCGTTCCAGACGGCGCCATAAATGGCAAGGCCGATCAGGACGCAGAGCGCGACCTGAAAGGCGATGCTGCGGAAACGGGGGTCACGGAACGGCGAGATTCTCGGCGGGGCACGGTCGAAGCGCTCCGTCATCAACGTGTCCCGCCGCACCCGGTCCGCTCACCCCTCACCGGATCGGCGGCGCGTATTGCAGTCCGCCTTTTGTCCATAGCGAATTGAGGCCGCGCGCGATCTTCAGCGGCGAGCCCTCGCCCAGATTGCGCTCGAACACCTCGCCATAGTTGCCGACCTGCTTGATGATTCGGTTCGCCCAATCCTTGGTGAGGCCGAGCTGCTCGCCGAAATTCCCCTCGGTCCCGAGCAGGCGCTTGACCTCCGGGTTTTGCGACTTCGCCTGTTCATCGACATTGGCCTGCGTGACGTTGAGCTCCTCGGCATTGAGCATGGCGAACAGGACCCAACGCACAATGTTGAACCACTGGTCATCGCCCTGGCGGACGTAAGGTCCGAGCGGCTCCTTGGAGATGATCTCGGGCAAGACGACCTGCTCGTCGGGCTTGGAGAGCCTGGGCCGGACGCTGTAGAGCGCCGAGGCGTCCGCGGTGAAGGCGTCGCAGCGGCCGGTGTCGTAGGCCTTCAGCGCCTCGTCTAGCGTCGCGAAGGTCACGGTCTTCAGCCGCATCTTGTTGGTGCGGAAGTAGTCCGTGAGATTGAGCTCCGTCGTGGTCCCCTGCTGCACGCATACGGCCGCGTCATTGAGCTCCAGCGCCGAGTTCACCTTGAGGGACTTGGGAACGAGAAAACCCTGCCCGTCATAATAATTGACCCCCGCGGCGTTGAGGCCGAGCTGGGTGTCGCGCGAGAGCGTCCAGGTCGTATTGCGGATCAGCACGTCGATATCGCCCGACTGCAGCGCGGTGAAGCGGTCCTTCGCCGTCAGCGGGACGAACTTGACCTTGGTCGGATCGTCGAAGATGGCGGTCGCGATGGCGCGGCACAGATCGACGTCTAACCCAGTCCACACGCCCTGCGGGTTTGGCATGCCGAAGCCGGGCAATTGGCCATTGACACCGCAATTGAGCACACCTCGCGCCTTGACGTCGTCAAGCGTCGCCGCGGCGGCGGGCGTAGCAAGAATGGTGGCAGCGCCCGCCATGGCGAGCGCGATGACAACGCGTTTCATGTTCCCCTCATTGACACTGCGTGCTGTCCGGTGCATGGGCAAATTCAGCCGGAGCCGCCCTGACGCGCGCATTGACCGATGCGATCACGCGCGACGGGCGGTCGCGGCATCGCAGGACGTGCTCCAGCGTTCGCATATCAGAACGAACCCCTCTCCGGGGTCAAGTGATACTCGGCCGCACGTCCGCCGAATGGAGGCTCTCGACTTTGAGTATCGATCTATGAAGCGGGCCGGAGATAACGACGACCCGCTGGCAAAGCTCACGCCGCGAACCCGGCTGACGGTCGCCGGGCGCGATCCGTTCGATCATCACGGTTACGTCAACACGCCAGTCTATCACGCCTCGACGCTGCTCTATCCGACCGCTGAGGATTTCCTCGCCCGCCGCTCCCGATACAAATACGGCCGGCGCGGCACCCCCACCTCGGAGGCCCTTGAGGACGCACTGCGCCAGCTCGAGGGCGAAAGCTGCGCCGGCGTCGCCCTTCTGCCGTCGGGCCTGGCGGCGGTCTCCGCCGCGCTGCTCGCCGTGCTGCAGGCGGGCGACCATCTCCTGATGACGGATTCGGTCTATGAGCCGACCCGCGTCTTCTGCGACAAGTATCTGAGCCGCTATGGCATAACGACCACTTATTACGATCCGCTGATCGGCGCCGACATTGCGGGGCTGCTGCAGCCGAACACGCGTGCGGTCTTTGTCGAAAGTCCGGGCTCGCTGTCGTTCGAAATCCAGGACATCCCGGCGATCAGCGCCGCCGCGCATGCGCATGGCGCGCTGGTGCTGATGGACAATACTTGGGCAACGCCGCTCGGATTCCCCGCGCTCGACCGCGGCGTCGATCTTTCGATCCAGGCCGGCACCAAATATATCGGCGGCCATTCCGACGTGATGATCGGCATGGTGTCGGCCCATGCCGGCATTGTCCGGCAGCTCAAGGAAGCCGTCTTCACCATGGGGCTGTGCGTCGGCCCTGACGACATGTATCTGGCGCTGCGGGGCCTGCGCACCTTGAGCGCACGGCTGGCGGTGCACGAGGAATCGGGGCTTGCGGTCGCCCGCTGGCTGGCGGCGCGTCCGGAGGTGCTCACCGTCATGCACCCGGCGCTCGAATCCGATTCCGGCCACGCCCTGTGGAAACGCGATTTTTCCGGCGCCTGCGGATTGTTCGCGGTGGTGTTCAAGCCGGTCCCGGACGCCGCCGTCCACGCCTTTCTCAACGCGCTGACCCTGTTCGGCATCGGCGCGTCCTGGGGCGGCTATGAGAGCCTCGCCATCCCCTTCGACTGCACCAAGATCCGCACCGCGACACGCTGGGCGCCGGGCGGTCCGACCGTCCGCTTCCATGTCGGGCTGGAGGACATCGGCGACCTCATCGCCGATCTTGAGCGCGGTTTTGCTGCCTTCGCCGCCGAGCCAAAAGCATGATCCCGAAAAGTTGGCAGACTTTTCGGATAAGATCATGCGACCGAAAAATGGGCATGATCCGGAAAACTCGGCAGATTTTTGGGACAAGATCATGCGACCAACGGAAGAGCATGATCCCGGAAATTCGGCAGGCTTTTCGGGCGCGGCCGAGCCAAGGATAGGGAGTCGTGGTCTATGAGACCGGTCGCGTCGTGACCGCTCGCCCGGCGCGGCGCTCGCGCAGCACGAACGTGATATTGCGCAGATAGATGAACACGCCGAAGGTTTGCCCGATGATGAAGACCGGGTCGCGCCGGTAGAGGGCGTAGGCAAGCAGCAGAACGCCGCCACCGATTGAGAACCACCAGAAGGCGATGGGCACGACGCTGCGCCCGGCCCGTTCGGAAGCAATCCACTGCACTGCGAAGCGCATGGTGAACAGGCCCTGCGCAGCGAGTCCGACAAGGACCCACCAGTCGAGCTGCGCCACGAATACGTCGTGCAGATAGTTGCCCACCTCACGCGACAGATCAACCAGCATTCCTTGCAACCTCCACTACTTCCGGTACGCGCCTGCGGCGCCGGATCAACCACCATACGCCGCCGAGATCGAGAATGCCGACCCATAGTCGATCCCACATGCCATAGTTCGATTTGCCGGCCCGCCGCGGCCGATCGACCACGTCGAGATAGGCGATCTCGTAGCCGTCCCGCCGCACCAAGGCCGGCAAGAACCGATGCAGCCCGTCGAAATAGGGCAGCGTAAGAAAGACGTTACGGCGGAACGCTTTCAGCCCGCAGCCGGTGTCGCGGGTGCCGTCCCGGAGCACCGCGCCGCGCACGCCATTGGCGATGCGCGATTGCATCTTCTTGAACCCGCTCGCCTGACGCCCGACCCGCTGGCCGGCAACAAGGCCGATCCGCGGGTCCTGTTCGAGTTTCTCGATCAATGCCGGCAGGAAGGCCGGATCGTTCTGCCCGTCTCCGTCAAGGGTCGCGACAAGACCGGCACGGGCCGCGGCAACGCCAGTGCAGATCGCCGCTGACTGCCCGCAGGAAACCGCATGCCCGACGCGCCGCAGCCAGGGCCGGTCCTCCTTCAGGCGATCGATTTCGATAGCCGTGTCGTCGGTCGACCCGTCATCGACATAGATGAGCTCGAACCGGCCTCTGGCGGCAAGGCTGACTGCAATCTCCTCGGTCAGGGGCTCGACATTGCCGGCCTCGTTGCGGACGGGCACGACGACCGAGACGAGAGGCTCGCCGGAGCATCCCGCCTTTTTCGGTTGAAACGCGCCGGACAAAAATTGCGCACTGGTCATGTGGGCGAGCCAGCGCCGCCCCGTCGCAAAGGACGGCAGCCGGACCGCGATCCCCTTCCATCCGTAAGGAAAATCGCGATCAAGCGCGGTGCGGAGCGCGCGGAAGGCACGAGCAAGCGACAGCCAGGGCGGCGCATGGACGGTTCCATTCTTGTCGATCAGAAATCCAAGGCCGCGCGAGGCGAACCATTCCCGCACGAGCAACGCACCAAAGGCGCCGAACGCAGCCCCGGCGATCACATCGCTCGGAAAATGTGCAGAAACGACGACGCGGCTCAGTCCGATGGTAATGGCAAAGGCCCACAAGAGCGGACGCGCGCGCGGAACGAGATAGCCGATCGCCACCAGGGTGGCGAAGGCGGTGATAGTGTGCCCCGAGGGAAAGCTCGCATAATCGGGTCGCCAGGAGAACGGCACATAAGCGAAGGCGCCCTCTTCGACGTTAGGCCGCATGCGCCCGATCAGCCGCTTGAGTATCGTCCCGATCAGGCCGGGCAGGCCGATCGCAACAAAGATGAAACCGAGGCGGACGACAAGCGCGGCGAGTACGCCGTTCGTCAGCCGGTCAAGCCCAGGCGAAGAAAGCGCGGCGACGACGAGAAGGAGCGTCCCGACCGGGTAGAGAACCCAACCCGACTTGCCGAAATCAGTGGCATCGCTGAAAGCGGCGATGACCGAGACCGGCAGCGAGCGCACAATGGCGCCGGCAAACGGGTCGAGCAGGATCATCGCGCCGAGCACGAGCGCAGCGACGATCAGCCCGGGCCGCTTGTACCGGCGAAACAGCGCGGCATAGTCCGCCTTTCGTGCCGCCGCGCGCGTCGGCACGAACAGCGCGCGCACCCAGGCAAGGATATTGGTGCTGATATTGCCTGCCAACACCACCGGCCAACGCACGGTGTTCTGACCGGCAGCATCGCGTGGGGTCATCGCCCCGCCTCGCGATAGATCGCGATCGAGACCTCGCGCCCGCTGCTGATATTGAAGCCCTCGACCCGCGGCCCGGCGCTGTAGCGCAGCCCGATCGCCTCGGCGCGCGCAAGAAAGGCCGGCTCCTGACGCTGTTCAACGAAGGCGAACCGGCAGCCGCCACCTGCAAGGAAATCCGCTGCAGCCCGGCCATTGCCTGGCTGCAGATTCGTCGCGACCAGAAAAACGAGGCTCGGCTCGTGGTAGCCCGCCATCATATATGTGGGATCTTTGCACGGCGCCGGGGTCACGAGCCGGGCGATCTCGCGCGAGGGAAACAGCTTGTCGATCGCCGGAAAGGTCGCACCCAATAGCGCGGCGTAAAACAGGATTGCGGCTGTGGCCGCCCGCAGGAACGAAATTTCCGCGCCGTCGGCGCCATAGCGCCACCACGCGGACGCCGCGAAGAACACCGCCGCGGCGGCAAACGGCCAGGCGGCAAATCCCGGCTGGTGTGCAACCGCTATGTTGAGGGCAACGGTGCCCAGCGCCCCCAAGCCGATCAGAATGGGCCACCAGACCGTCCCACTTCTGAGCCAGCGCGCTTGCGCCAGCGCCCCACGCTCGATCACCCCGGCGACCAGGATCGCGATCGCCGGATAGAGCGGGAGCACATAATGCGGCAGCTTGGTCATCGCCATTTCGAAGACGATCCAGGCCGGTATCACCCAGGCGAGGAGGAACTTGGTGCGCGGCTCGAGGCGGGCCCGCCACACGGCGCCGCCGGCAAGCGGCACGAGCATCGCGGCTGGAAAGAAGCAGAGCCAGAACAGGGCAAAGTAATATCCCGGCGGGCCCCAATGCGTTTCCTGAGCGGCGCCGACCTTGGCCAAGAAATCACCACCCAGCGAGTCGTCGAAAAAGGCCATGCCGCTGCGGGCGATGATCGCGATGAACCACGGCAGCACGATCACGAGCATCAGGCCGAGGCCGGCTGCCGGCCGCAGCCGCCAAAAAAACCGGGCCGAGCGGTCGAGCACGGCAAGCATTCCGGCGGCAAGCGCCGCGAACAGCAGCACCAGCGGGCCTTTGATCAGCATGCCGACGGCAAGCGCGGTCCAGAACACGGCCGGCGTCAGAAGAGGATGTCCATCCCCGGCGTAGGCGCCGCGTTCGGCGAGATAGGCGCGGCCGAGCGCTCCCATGGCGGCGACCGCCGTCAAAAGCAGCATCGCATCCGTGGTCGCAAGCCGCGCTTCGACGCCGAGCAGCACGCAGCTTGCCAGCATCAGACCGGCGAGCACCGCCGCGCGGCGCGACACAAAAGCGAGCGCCGCCCAATAAGTGAGCAGCACCGCCCCGATCGCGCCGAGCAGAGAGGGAATGCGATAGAGCCAGATTTGCGTGCGCGCCTGCGGGACGCCGGCTGCTTCGGCCGCATTCACGACTGCGGCCTGCAGCCAATAGATGCCGACCGGCTTTTTGTACCGGCTTTGCTCCTGGAAGCGGATATCGATGTAGTCGCCGGTCTCGACCATCTGCTTGGAGGCTTGCGCGAAGCGCGCCTCGTCGCGATCGATCGGCGGTATGCTGAAGAATCCGGGCAGCAAAGCGAGCAGGCAGACCAACACAAGGCTCGCCACGGCGCGACCATGCGATTTCGTCGCAAAGGCCAGCATCCTGTCGAAGCCGGCAGCCGACCGGCTGCGCTTGGCGGGTTCGATCGCGACCGACATTCCTGAGCCCTGCCCCGAAATCCGGGCGGACCATAGAAAAATCCGCGCGGCGGGGAAAGGCGGCGCCCCTCATCCCAAAGACAAAGGCCCGGCCTTGAGCATGATCCCGAAAAGTTGGCAGACTTTTCGGACAAGATCAGCGATCAAAGAAGAGTGAGAGCGCGATTGCTTCAACCTGAAGCCAGCGCGCCCAAGTCTAGGAATCCAATAGAACCAGGATTAACTCATCCTCCCCCGCTGCGCGGGGGAGGATGAGTGATAACGCTTTCCGAGTGATTGCTTCGGGCTCAAGTCCAATCACCTCCCCCTTTCAGGGGGAGGTCGGCGAGCGGCTCTTGCCGCGAGCCGGATGAGGGGCTTCTTCGTCTTCGCCCGGGCTGCTAGCCCCTCACCCGCCGCGCTTCGCGCGTCGACCTCTCCCCGCAAGCGGGGAGAGGTGAAGATGAGCCCGAAGCAATCACTCGGAAAGCATATGACAATGCCCGATCTGGACTCCCAATGGAGCCGCTCCGGCCACTCTTTAGGTTTCAGAGCACAAGCGCAGATGGAGGCGGGGCTTCGCGCAGAATGCCAGCGAGTATCGTAAGTCCCGTGCGCAAGCGGGCCTCGTCCGCTTCATGGCTGACGCAGACCCGCACATTTTTGGGACGCATGCCGGATTCGGCGGCGAAGGCCGCACCTTCCACAACCTTGACGCTGCGATGCTCGGCTTCCGTCCTGAAGGCCTCGGCAGACCATTCAGGCGGCAGGTCGAGCCAAAGATGCAGTCCGAAACGGTCGGCGCGCACATCGTGATCCGCAAGGACGGCATGGGCGATGGCCTGACGGCGGGCGGCTTGCTCACGCTGCATCTCTGTGAGCCGCGCCGCTGTTCCGTCCGCGATCCATCGGGCGGCGATTTCGGCCATGAGCGGCGGCGTCATCCAGCATGTCAGGTTGACGGCGCTGCGGATCGCGCGCGCCTGCATGGCGGGCGCTCGCCTCGCCACCTCCTCGGGCGCCTGCGCGATCGGGTGGCAAGAGCCGTGGATTACCGCCTCACCGGGTCCACTGCTCGAACCCACGCTCCCCACTTTATTCCGCCGCCAACTGCGCCTATATTTCGCAAGCCGGCTTGCCGGCTATGGCGATAAATGGCCGTCGCAATAAACTCATCGGACCCGGGGGCAGTACCCGGCGCCTCCACCATTTTCAAGCCGGAAGCCAGAGATCGAGAGGACGAACGGAGAATCGGAAATCAGACCTTCGTTCCTGATCGTCCGGTTTCCGATTCTGGGCTTGAGATTTCCGGCTTGCGGCTTGCGAATTCGGGGGCGAAACAGGATCGACGAGGGCGTAAAGGGCGCGCTTTTGCTCGGTATGGTTCCGCCGTTATCGGGCCTTAGCAATAGTTGCCAACGACAACTATGCTCCGGTGGCTCAGGCCGCGTAATGCGGTTTGAAAGACCGATTTCAAGCCCTGGCGTCTAGCAACGTCAGGCGGGGTTCGGAGGCACCTGGCAACAGAAGCCTCCACTTCTGCCGCCGGCAGGAGGGTGGGGCGTGCGGCGTCCCAGTTGTCTATCTGCGTGCGTAACTGGTGTTTCCTTCTCTGACGGTCCGATCCCGAACCGTCAGGTAAGGAACACTAGCCAATTCGATGCTTTGTGATACGGCACCAACACGATGAGACGAGCCCAAGCGTTGGTGCCGCATCACTAGTCGTATGGATGAGAAGCGGCGTTGATCTGCGCCGCCTGCCCGAATTTGGCCGCGTCTTTCGCTTTTTCAGGCGAAGCGAAAACCGGTTCGCTATGGAAAGCGCGACCAACAAGCAACGGACGGAAGCAAACTCTGATTCAACCGCAACAAAATCGGTCGCGAGCAATTCCCTGTAACGTGGGAACCGCTTCACCATAGGATTATGTGACCCACAAAGGATGGACGAGGTCCGAGAGCGCGGTTGATTCAAGCTGAATGAATCGCGCTTGCGAGCATGATCCCGAAAAGTTGGCAGATTTTTCGGACAAGATCATGCGATAGAACGAACACAAACAGAGCGCGTTTGATTCAACGTGAAACGATCGTGCTCCAGCGGATTGTCCGGTGAGACTTGCCCGCTCACTTGAGTTCAGGGTCGAACGGCGTCTGCCGGACATGGGCCCAAACAAGGACGAATTGTCGAGATCCCGATGGCGACCGATTACATCCGCTACGACATTCTCACCCAGGAAGCGCTGCGCGGCGTGGTGCGCACCGTGCTCGCCGATGCGGCAGCGAAGGGTCTGCCAGGCGAGCACCATTTCTTCATCAATATTGACACGCGCACCACTGGCGTGAAGCTCTCTCCGCGGCTTGCGGCGCAGTACCCGGAAGAGATGACGATCGTGCTACAGCACCAGTTCTGGGACCTCAGCGTCCATGACGACGTGTTCGAGGTTGGTCTGTCGTTCAACGGTATTCCTGAACGCCTCGTGGTGCCGTTCGCCGCAATCAAAGGGTTCTTCGACCCCTCGGTGCAGTTCGGCCTGCAGTTCGCGATCGAGGCCGAGCACAAGAGCGAGGAGGCCGAGACGGCGGAGGCACTGGACGGCGCGGATTCAGAACCGCCCGCCAAGGCCGGCAAGGAACGCCCGCCGGCACGCCACCGACGCGTGCCCGGCCGTGCGAGCGAGCCTGTGCCGACGCCGGCAAATCCGGCGGCGCAGTCGCAGACCGACCCGCCTCCCGATCGCCCGGAAGGCGGCGGCGAGGTCGTGCGCCTCGACCGGTTCCGCAAGAAATAGCTCGGCATAATAGTTCTAAATGTGGGCTCTGCCGGCGATCTGGCGCCCGGGGCGCATTGCGCGTTCGGCTTAACTCAGCCTAAGAAAGTCAGCCCGTGCCCCTACCATGATACGGGATCGGCGCGCGTGCTTTCATCCGTTCCGGTTCTCGGAGCATGCTGAAGTCTCGTTTGTTTATGCTGCACGATTTGCTGCACGATGGTGCGTTGCCCTGTGCCACGGCGACCGAAGTAACGAAGCGAACAGGAGGCCGCCAGTGACCGCGACGCGTTCTGAGACCGACACGTTCGGGCCGATCGACGTCTCCGCCGACCGGTACTGGGGTGCGCAGACTGAACGCTCGCGCCGCAATTTCGGCATCGGCGAGGAGAGCATGCCGATGCCGCTCGTCCACGCGCTCGCGCGCGTCAAGCGCGTGGCCGCCGAGGTGAACGGCTCGCTCGGCCTTCTCGACGAGCGCCTTGCGGGCGCGATCATGAGCGCCGCCGACGAGATCGCCGCCGGGCGCTTCGACGACCACTTTCCCCTGGTCGTCTGGCAGACCGGCTCCGGCACCCAGACCAACATGAATGTCAACGAGGTCATCGCCAACCGCGCGAACGAACTGCTTGGCGGCACACTCGGCGCCAAAGCGCCCGTGCATCCGAATGACCACGTCAATAAGAGCCAATCCTCGAACGACTGCTTCCCCACGGCGATGCATATCGCTGCGGTCGAGGAGATCGTTGAGCGTCTTGTGCCGGCGCTTGCACATCTGCGGGCCGAACTCGCCGCCAAGGCCGAAGCGTTCGCGCCGATCGTGAAGATCGGCCGCACCCATCTTCAGGACGCCGTCCCGCTCACGCTCGGACAGGAGTTTTCCGGCTATACCGCACAGCTCGACTTCGCATTGCGTCGCATCGAGGAGGCGACCGCCCACCTATATCCGTTGGCGCAGGGCGGCACTGCGGTCGGCACCGGCCTGAACGCGCCGAGCGGTTTCGCCGAGCGCTTCGCCGAACGCATCGCCGCGCTCACCGGACATCCCTTTGTGAGCGCGCCGAACAAGTTCGAAGCGCTCGCCGCCCACGACGCCTTCGTCTTCGTGCACGGCGCGCTCGCCGCGCTTGCCGCTGCCCTGTTCAAGATCGCCAACGATATCAGGTTGCTCGGCAGCGGGCCGCGCTCGGGCCTCGGTGAACTCGTGCTGCCGGAGAACGAGCCTGGCTCCTCGATCATGCCCGGCAAGGTCAACCCGACGCAGAGCGAAGCCCTTACCATGGTATGCACCCGCGTATTCGGCAATGAGACGACGATCGCGGTGGCGGCAAGCCAAGGACATTTTGAACTTAACGTGTTCAAACCGGTGATTGCATTCGCGTTTCTGCAATCCGTCCGGTTGCTCGCCGACGCCGCGCGCTCGTTTGCCGACAACTGCGTGTCGGGCATTCGCGCCAATGAGGAGCGAATTGACGCACTGACGCGGCAATCCCTCATGCTGGTGACGGCGCTGGCGCCGCGGCTTGGTTATGAAAAGGCCGCCGAGATCGCCAAGACGGCCCATGCCAACGGTACGACGCTACGTGAAGAGGCGCTGCGGCTGGGTCATGTCACCCCTGAAGAGTTCGACGAGCTCATTAATCCACATGCAATGACGCAGCCGGACTAATTCCATTCGTCTAAGCATTTCCGGCGAGGCGGCAACCGCTTCGCCGCAGAGAACGCGCCCGACGCCGGATAAGCAGGGCGGATTCCAAGTAAATACAAATCGGTTTGAACCCCTACGATGATGTGGTAGTTACTACATCCTTCGGGTGATGGTGCATGCAGCATATCGCATGTGTTATGCCGTTACGGCAATACGCATTCCCCATTTAATTACCGGCAAGGCAGTGCGTGCACTGCAGTACTGCCGCTGCGTCGTGCCGAAAAATATTATACCTTTATCGCTGTCTCGTAACGGAATGGCTGGAGCCGATTACCGTACTCTGCTGATAGACATTTAAAGTAACAGCGGCATTCCCAAGCGGTCTAGCCAATTAATCCATTGGACTGTCCGTATGATTTGTTGGAAGACCTTCGATTGAAGTCACTGCAAATATGCAAAAACTTGCAACAGTTTTTGCGCCCACGGTGAGGGCTTTGCCGCTGTGGCGCTTTTTCATCAACCAGCCTTGCATTCTCTGCCGGAAGCGAATCGCCCACTCTGGTGTGGCAAGAGCAACTGCCGTTGAGCGTTACCGATGCATAATGGCTGGCCGTGGTGTCGGCTTGTTTTGACGCAATGGGGGAGCGATAGCCCGCCCGCAACAGTAATCCATGTCGTGTGTTGCAATAGGCTAGATTGCCAATCAGCTCGGCTCGTCTGAAAGCGAACCAATCGGAAAGAGGCCGTGGAACACGCGGGCCGTTACTGGGTTCCTTATTGGATGACCAAGGTTGAATGGGAACGGCTCGCAGCCGAACGCAAAAAGGCCAGACGTGATCTCGACATGCACCGGATCGATAGGAGAGATCGTAGATGAAATCGCAAGTCGTCAAGCGCTCCATCGTGATCGCCGGGCACAAGACGAGCGTGAGCCTCGAAGATGCGTTCTGGAAAGCGCTGAAGGAAATCGCCGGCAATCGTCACGTCACGCTGTCGGATCTCGTGTCGACGATCGATTCCGAACGTCAGCACGGCAACCTGTCTTCGGCGATCCGCTTGTTCGTGCTCGACCATTACCGGAGCACCGGTGATCGGGCGGACTCGTCTGCGGTACGGAATTTGCCGAGCGTATCCAGCGCATCGCAATGCGCGTGATGTCGCCGAAAGGGAATTTGCTTTCGCGCATTATGCGCTGAGGCGCTTTCACCGCTGAACAAAGCGGTTCTCGGCTTCGTCTCGCGCGAAGCGCGCCCCAGGGGTCGATCGCGGGCTGCTTGCAGGTTCGCCGTCGGCCCCGACTGCCATTCGCTGTTGGTCTGTCGTGGCAACGAAGCGGGGCGTGTTGATGGACCGCAGCCGGACAGATGGATTCTTCAATTCAGTATTGGATTCTCTGCCCCAACAGATCGCCGTCATCGACGCTAAAGGACAAATCGATTGGGTCAACCAGTCATGGCGGACCTTCGGCGAGGATAATGGTGGCCCTCTCGACAAAGTTTGGCGTGGCACGAGTTATCTGCGCGTGTGCAGCCATGCGGCGCGCGCCGGCGATCGGGATGGCGATAGTGCCCTGGCCGGCATCAAGTCGGTAATCCATCATCGGAAACCGGCATTTTTCTTCGAATATCCCTGCCACTCGCCCACCGAGCAGCGGTGGTTCATGATGGGCATCAGCCCGCTCACCTGGCGTGGGCCAGAGCGTTTTGTCGTCACGCACCAGAACATCACGGATCGCAAGCTCGCCGAGCTTAAGATCGAGGAACAGGCCATTCTCGATGGTTTGACCGGCATCGCCAACCGGCGCCGCTTCGATGATTTCCTTGAGAAGGAATGGCGGCGTGCTCAACGGCTTGGACATCCGATCTCCGTCGCGCTGTTCGACATCGACTTCTTCAAGGCGTACAACGACAATTATGGGCACATGGCGGGCGACGAATGCCTGCGGCGCGTGGGGCAGGTGTTGAAGGCCGCTTGCCGTCGCCCTGGCGACCTCGCGGCGCGTTATGGCGGTGAGGAGTTCGCCATGGTCCTCGGCAACACGGAAAACGATGCCGCTCGAGGGCGCGCCGAGGACATACGCGCTGCCATTCAGTCGCTCGGCATTCCCCACGATTATGCGACCGAGGCAGGGCGCGTCACTGCGAGCGTCGGCGTTTCCACGATCCGACCCGAAGGGCAATCAAACGCATCGGCGTTTGACCTTGTCGACGCCGCCGACAAAGCACTGTACGAAGCGAAAACCTGGGGCCGTAATCTGGTCGTCGCTTGGAGAGCTCCAGAAAGCCACGATCAGGCTGACACTTTGGGGACCAAGACCAATGCGGAATACGATTCGTATTTTGGAAGCGCTCCATTGGTTCGTTCGTCCCCGCGAAAGCGGGGAACCGGATGCACCGCCAAAGGGGATTCCCGCTTTCGCGGGAATGAACGGAGCTCATAGGTCGAAATGCCCCCTGCCCAATCCTCCGCCGCAAGCGGGCAAGGCGTGATATGGTTTCCGGCAGATTAGAGCATGATCCCGAAAAGTTGGCAGACTTTTCGGACAAGATCATGCGACATAACAAAGAGAAAGAGCGCGCGATCGATTCAACCTGAATGGATCGCGCTCTAG
>JANQIP010000042.1 GCA_028282095.1 Xanthobacteraceae bacterium
TGGGCTCGTCTCATTGTGTTGGTGCCGCATCACAAAGTAACGGATTAGCTAGTGTTCCGGGCTGACGGTCCGGGATCGGACCGTCAGAGTCGGAACACTAGTCGATCAGAAAGATGGATGGCCGGGCGACGCCCGGCAATGAGTGGGCTCGGCAATACGCATATTCACTCGGCCTCGGCGCCGAGTTCCTTGGCCTTGGCGATCCAGCTCTCGACCCGGCCCGGCAGCCCGACCGCTTCGCCCACTTGGTGAGCGGCGTCGGGACCGAGCGCCGCGATCTGCCAATAATGGAAGATGCCGAGATCGTTGAGCTTCTGCTCGATAGCCGGCGACACGCCCGAGAGCTTCTTCAGATCGTCGGCGACCCCGCGCGGCCCAGGCAGCGGCTCGAAGCCGAGCTCGCCGCTCGGCGCCGGCGCTGCCTCTTCCAGGATCGGCGTCTCGGCCGCGCCGATATCGATTCCCATATCGCCCTGGGCACGGGAAATCCCATCGATCGCCGCCTTCGAGATGAGGTCGCAGAAAAGGCTGATGGCGCGGCCGGCATCGTCATTGCCGGGCACGATGAAGCTGATGCCCTCCGGATCGCAATTGGTATCGACCACCGCGGCGATCGGAATATTGAGGCGCTGCGCCTCCTTGATCGCGATGCCTTCCTTGTTGGTGTCGATGACGAACAAGAGGTCGGGCAGCCCGCCCATATCCTTGATGCCGCCGAGCGCGCGTTCGAGCTTGTCGCGCTCGCGGGTCAAGGTGAGGCGCTCCTTCTTGGTGTAGGCCTGGGCCTCGCCAGTTCCGAGCAGCTCTTCGAGCTTGCGCAGCCGCTTGATCGATTCGGAGATGGTCTTCCAGTTGGTCAGCGTGCCACCGAGCCAGCGCGAATTAACGAAGTACTGCGCCGAGCGCTTGGCGGCGTCGGCGATCGAGTCCTGCGCCTGACGCTTGGTGCCGACGAACAGGATGCGCCCGCCATTGGCGACGGTATCGCTCACCGCCTGCAGCGCGCGATGCAGCATCGGCACGGTCTGGGCGAGGTCGATGATATGGATATTGTTGCGCACGCCGAAGATGTAGTCGCGCATCTTCGGGTTCCAGCGGTGCGATTGATGGCCGAAATGCACGCCAGCCTCGAGGAGCTGGCGCATAGAATAGTCGGGCAGCGCCATAAAACCTTCTCCGGTTCTTACCGCCGCAGGTGATCTCCGGCCTTCGGCTTTCCGCCGCTTGCTTGCGCGCCTTAAGGGCGTGATCGATTCAGCTTGAATCAATCGCGCTCTTTTTTGTGTTCTTTCGCATGATCCTGGCCGAAAAGCCTGTTCGGGATCATACTTTTTTCGTTCTATCGCATGACCTTGTCCGAAAAGCCTGCAGCTCTTCGGGATCATGCGCTTCTTCTTGTTCCTTCGCATGACCTTGTCCGAGAAGCCTCTTCGGGATCATGCGAGAACGGGCGTCGCAAGCCTTCGACTTAAGCCGCGGGGCAGAGCCCTGCGAACTAGTCCGCCGCGGATCTTCTGTGAGCTTCGGGAACGACACTTCAGTCGTCCTGAAACCACCGGACGGCGTTTTGGCCTCGATCCGCGTGTGAGATGGCCGCGCTTATAGGCGAACCGCGGGCAAAGTGCAATTCAATGCACAGCGCGGCCCAAAGGCCCGCAGCCCAAAGGCGCTAAGCGCAACGGAGCGCAGCGGAGCGATAGCGCGCCACGATGTGGATCTGAACGGAGCACCGGCCGAACGAAGCGTAGCGGGACCGAACGAGGTGCATCTGAACGGAGCGCAGCCAAGCGATGGTGCGCACTGTCTTTTTTGACCTCCCCCGCTTGCGGGGGAGGTCGGCGAGCGCAGCTCGCCGGGAGGGGGCCGTTGTGTGTCACCCTCGAAAGCGGAACCAATGGCGCGTGCAGCCGAACGAAGCGCATTTGAACGGATGCGCAGCGGCTCGACGGCGCGCACTGCCTCTTTTAACCTCCCCCGCCTGCGGGGGAGGTCGGCGAGCACAGCTCGCCGGGAGGGGGTGCTGCGTCTACCTTGAACGTCGCACCTTCCAATTTTCATCGAACGTGCAACGCATTCACCTCTCCCCGCTTGCGGCTATTGGATTCACACATTTTGGAGGCTGAGGGTGGCGCCGTATTTGATGCGCTGGAAGTCGTCGAGACCGCGGCGCATGAC
>JANQIP010000043.1 GCA_028282095.1 Xanthobacteraceae bacterium
CCCTGGAGCATTAGAGCTTTTTCGGCGAAGTGGGACCGGTTCGCCGCAGAAAACGCGACGAACAAAAAATATGATCCCGAGAAGCTGCAGATTTTATGGATAGATCACGCGATCGAACAAATGAAACGAGCGCGGTTCGTCCAAAGAAATGCAATCGCGCTCATGACCGGAAGGCCGATGCGCAAAACCGAGAGCATGTTGGAAATTCGTGAGCTGATTGCCTTAAGCTACTGCGACCGATAAATAATCTGCGATCCACGCGTCCCTTATCGCGTGCTCCTTCGACCCGTGTTCGGGCTGGCGGGACCGGCAGTGCGTTCGATCGACACCAGGCGGCCGCGGGTGAAACGGTAAACCCCAGCGCGCTCGACCCCAGAAAAGAGCATCGTGACAGAGCGTTGACCGCCTGGATGGGTGCCGATTTGGGTCGATTGGGGAACGCCAAGCGCCTGCACCACCTCGCATTCGGTCATGTCGAGGCCCACGCCGCGGCTGAACGGCTGAACTGTCTCGCCGGCGCTTGCCACCTGACCTGCGGCACCGGCGCATAGGCCTTGCGCATCCACGAGGTCGGTTGCGTTCACCGGACGCTTGGTGTTGACCGCGGCCTCGTTAAAGGCATTGGAGTTGGTCGGAACGAATGAGCTCATCGACGGCAACAACTTGACGTCGCTGAGACCGGGCATGCCCGAACAGCCGCCGAGGACGACCGCACAGGCCGCCACCACGATTGTCACCGTCCGACGGAATTCTCGATCTGATCGCGGCATTGCGGGCCCCCGTTCCCTCTTCGCGCAGGCCTCCAGCATCAGTCTCGCCGCAGCTCCTGGAACGAACTCTACTCAAGAGAGTGGAGCTCGCTTTCACACCATTCAGTAGCGACGCTTTCTCGGCGCGACGGCTTGCGCTTCAGCGGAAAACGCTTCAGACGCCAGTATTCCGACTCTGACGGTCCGACCCCGGACCGTCAGCCCGGAACACTAGCTAATCCGGTGCTTTGTGATGCGGCACCAACACGATGAGACGAGCTCAAGCGTTGGTGCCGCATCACGAGAGCTGAGGAGCGGTGCGGCTGTGCGCGCTCCTCGGCTGATCAGCCCGCTGAGAAGAACCGCCAAACGCCCGGAGCGCGATTGCTTTGGGTTGAATCGATTACGCTCTCTATCTCTTTTGTTTGTTCGCATGATCTCTTCCGTAAAGCCTTCCAACTTTAAGGGATCATGCCCGAGCCGGATGCGGCAGCGCCTTGCTGACAACGCAAGAAGCGCGCAGGGAGGAGACGATGAATACGACAGTCGGAGTGATGGCTGACACCTCCACCGGTCGCGGCATGCCCGCGCTCTGGGGTTTGGTCAATTTTGTCGCCGTCTTCGCGCTAGTCTGCGGACTTTGGTACGTGTTCCTGCACCCCAACGGCATTATGGCGCTCTATACGCCGATGTACGGCTTTTCCCTGCTCGTCGTGCTGGTGGGTTCGATCATCCTGATCAGCAAGGTGCTCGACTACTGGCCGCTTGCCGAGGTCAGGATGGGGGCCGTGACGCGAGGTGTGCTGTTCACGGCCTTGACGTGCGGCCTGATGCTGGCGCTCGTTTATGGGTTCTTCTGGAGCTTCATCGGCAAGTTCGGCATCACCTATTTCAGTCCGCAAGCGATCATCAAGGCCGGCGGCGTCGGCGCCGAGATCTTCAACGCCCGTGAGAACGCATCGACCGCCATCACCTATCTTTTCACGGCATTCATCTGGATCGCGCTGCTGTGGTCGGCCGGGTTCGGTCAATGGCCTTGGAATCGTGCGGGGCGAGGCGCGGCGGCGCTCGGTCGGCTCGGCGTCGTCGGGCTGCTAAGCGTGATCGTCTATGTGGTGCTGTTCCATCCCCATGTCAGCTATCTGTTCCACCCGCCGCAAACCATGGCCGGCGTCGAACCGTGGTGGGCGTCCTGGGCGATGACGTCGAGCGCGTACTACAATCTCGGGATCCTCCTGTGCATGGTCATGTGGATCGTCATCTCGGACGTCCTGTGGGAGGACTATCCGTGGCGGTTTTTGGATCGTGACGGCACCGGCAGCTTTTTCCGTGGCCTGGCCGCTTTGATCGGCACCGCAATCCTCGGCGTTGCCTCTTTCGTCGCCATGCTTCGCGTCATGGAGGTGTATTGGTACGAGCCGTTCGTCGGTGGCTCATACACCGATGCGCCCTACTTCCGATATCTGCACGCCGGCGAGATCGCGGGGTTCGTCATTCTCGCGGCGTTCGCCGTCAAGACCTATTTCGGCGGGCTTTTGGGCGAGGCTCCCCTCTGGCTCCGTGCCTTCGTTCAGACGGTCGCTACGCTGGCGCTCGCGGCGGTCTTCTATCTCTTCTACTACTCGGAGCTCTCGACCCTGTTGCTCGGCAAGGTGCCGGGGATCGGCCAACCAGAGGACACGCCGCTGGTTTGGACGCTTCTGTTCCTTGCCGTGGTGCTCGTGCAGTTGGAGTTCTTCCGCGGCTGGCCGCTGAGAAAGGACGAGCAATCATGACAGACGATCCGGTTCATCAAGGCCGGCGACGGTTTCTGAATAACTTCTTTCAGGACGCGGTGGTCGAGCCCGTTGCCCAGTCACGCGAGGAGGAGCGCGAGCTCCTTGAGCGGGAGCTGTGCGAGAGCGCCTATGAGATCGGGCTGCGAGCGTACGGTCCCGATCTGCTGGCAGGAACCGCCAAGAGCTTGGGAGTCACGGTGGAGGATGGCGACTACCGGGCGATCGCCAAAGTACTCGCCGACGAAAACCTCAAGGGCGGCGACCAGGGCGAGGGCAAGGGCGAGGACGGCCAGCGCGGGCGCAAGAGCGAGGGCGGCGATGAGCAACCCGTTTGAGTTCTTTCGCAACCATACGGTGGCGATGATTGCGCACGGATTCGCCTTCGACGCCGTGCGCGATAACTTGGAGCTCAAAGGCGCGAGCGAGGTCTGGGGCGGACCGGATACCGACGACCGTGCCGCCTGGTATTTCTGGCTGGCTCGTTCGCCTGGCGCCTACCAATTGCGTCTCGCGCACGCCGACACGGTCGAACTGGGCGGCTCACCCGCGCTGCGCGGCGTCTTCACGATCAAGTACTACCCGACGCCGCAAGAACCCGTGTTTCGGCATTTCTCGACGCACGAGCAGGCCTTGATCGAGGGGGACGCCTTCGACGACACGAACACGCCGGACATGGACGCGCTGGATCGGGTTCCAGATAATCTGTTTTCCGTGGGCACAATGGAGTTCACGCACGACCGGGAGCACGGTCAATCGTTTCTCAAATTCTCCAGCCTCGACGAGATGCGATTCGAGGAGACCGCCGACGAGGCCCATAACGGCGCCGGCGATCCAGTGCATTTGACGAATGGCACGCGGCGGATCCGGCAGCTTCCGACCTGGGATATCGGGTATCGGTTGTTCGACGCGATCGTCGGGCTTCATGCGTTGGTGGGCCGACAATCGCCGAAGCGCATCATGCTCAGCGAGCAGCCCGGATTCGAGCTTGTCGAACTGGTGGACGGCAGCCTGCAGGACCGCGATTGCGATAGCGTGAAGCTGAGGTCCGTGCTGGTCGCCTTCCGTTCCGAGGTGATCGGTGTCTGCTCGCCGGTCGAAGAGGCGATAACCGCCAGGCAGTGCGCCAGCCCCCGGACGGCACTGCTCGATACCGGCGCGCATGGGATCGACGATATCCGCCGGCATCGACGTCACGTGCACGGTCCGGCATGCGGGCACGAACCGCCGCACGACCACGACACGCACGCTTGTGGTGAAAGCCACGGACCCGCCCGCTTCGAGCCCGTGCAAGGGCTCACGATCGGCGACGGCCGCACGGCAGCGCCGATAGAAGTCAACGAGCATTGGTGGACATTGGCAGAGAACAAGCAGACCGCAAACACCCTGCCCTGCGGCTGCAGTCACTAAAGCATGATCCCGAAAAGCTGCTGACTTTCCGGGCAAGATCATGCGACCGAACGATGAGTGATACGCTTTCCGAGTGACTGCTTCGGGCTCAAGTCCTATTACCTCCCCTTGAAAAGGGGGAGGTCGGCGAGCGGCGCAGGCAAGCTTGCGCAGCCCGCGCAGGCTTGGCTGCGTCGCGATCCGACCCTCCCTTTCAGGGCCTTTTCAAGGGAGGGTGGAATCCAGATTCTCAATCGGGACGCTTTCGTCTCCCCGGCCGAGACGCCGGCCCTTGGCCGGTCGCCTTTAGGATCAGGTGTTTCACAGACGAGAGAACCGGCCGATGGGGCGATTACCGAAAAGTCGGGATCAGGCGGCGTGGGATGCCTGGTTCGTTCAGGCGGCGTGCGACGCCTGGTTCGTTCAGGCGGCGACGGCCATCCCCGCGCTGCCCGGCGCCTATGTGCTCGTGGTCGAGCTTGCGCAAGCGATCATTGTCGCGGTCGGGCGTCGCCGCTGGACCTTGTGCGCGGGCCGCTACCTTTATTGCGGCTCGGCCAGGGGGCCGGGCGGGCTTAAGGCACGGGTCGCGCGGCATATGCGCCGCGGCAAGCCGGTCCGCTGGCATGTCGATCGTCTGACCATGCGCGGGATCGTGCGCGGCGCCTTTGTCCTTCCCGGCGGCGACGAATGCGCGCTTGCGGCGGCGCTGTCGCATTTGCCGGCGCCGGTCCCCGGCTTCGGCAGCTCCGATTGCCGGCGCTGCGCAAGCCATCTGTTCGTCTGGCCGGACGGCACGCCGTTATGGCGCCCATCCCACTCGATCGCCGCGCCGGTTGACTTACCCTGATGCGGCCATCGCCTTGGGCGCCTCGGCGCCGCCCAGCGCCTGGCTCACGATCGCTTGCGCTTCCGATACGATTTCCGCGAGGTGTTTTTCATCGCGGAAGCTCTCGGCATAGACCTTGTAGATGTTCTCCGTGCCTGACGGCCGTGCGGCAAACCAGCCGCTCGATGTGACGACCTTGAGCCCGCCGATCGGCGCATTGTTGCCGGGTGCGTTGGTGAGCTTGGCCGTGATCGTATCGCCGGCAAGCATATCCGCCGTGACTGCCGCCGGCGAGAGCTTGCCGAGGCGCGCCTTCTCCTCGGGCGTTGCCGCCGCATCGATGCGCGTGTAGAGCGGCGCGCCGAACTCGGCGGTCAGCTCGCGATAGTGCTCGCCGGGGTCCTTTGCCGTTCGCGCCGTGATCTCGGCGGCGAGCAGGTCCATGATCACGCCGTCCTTGTCGGTCGTCCATGCCGTGCCGTCGTGGCGCAGGAAGCTCGCACCGGCGCTTTCCTCGCCGCCGAAGCAATAGCTGCCATCGATCAGGCCGGACACGAACCACTTGAAGCCCACCGGCACTTCCGAAAGCTTGCGCCCGAGTTTCTCCACCACGCGGTCGATCATGCTGCTGCTCACCAACGTCTTGCCGACCGCCGCATTGGCGGGCCAGCGCGGACGGTGGGTCAAGAGATAGCGAATGGCGACCGCGAGATAGTGGTTCGGGTTCATCAGCCCGGTCGTGGGGGTCACGATGCCGTGGCGGTCCGAATCGGTGTCATTGGCGAAAGCGACCTGATAGGAATCCTTGAGCCGCACCAGACCCGCCATGGCATATGGGCTCGAACAGTCCATGCGGATCTTGCCGTCGTGATCGACCGTCATGAACGAAAAACGCGGATCGACCACCGTGTTCACGATCTCGATGTCGAGCCCGTAGCGGGCATTGATGGGCTCCCAGTAATGCACGGCCGCGCCGCCCAGCGGATCGACCGCGAGTTTCAGCCCGGCCGCCCGGATCGCCTCCATGTCGATGACATTCACGAGGTCGTCGACATAGGGCTGGATGAAATCCTCCTCGCGGGTGGTCTCGGCCTTGAGGGCGCGATCGTAGGGAATGCGCGCAACGCCGCGATTGTCTTCGCGCAACAGGGCATTGGCGCGGTTCTCGATCCATTTGGTGACGTCGGTGTCGGCCGGCCCCCCGTGCGGCGGGTTGTACTTGAAACCGCCATCCTCGGGCGGATTGTGCGAGGGCGTCACCACGATTCCGTCGGCGAGATGGTCCTTGCGGCCGCGATTGTGCGCGATGATCGCACGCGATATGACTGGCGTCGGCGCAAAACCGTCGTCGCGCTGGATGACCGTGGTCACGCCATTGGCCGCGAGCACCTCCAGGGCGGTGCGTTGCGCCGGTCCCGACAGAGCATGGGTGTCCTTGCCGAGAAGGAGCGGTCCGTCGATGCTCTGGCTCACGCGATATTCGCAGATCGCCTGGGAGATCGCGAGGATATGGGCCTCGTTGAACGAGCCGGAAAAGGACGAGCCGCGATGACCGCTGGTGCCGAATGCAACGCGCTGGGTCGCATCGTCGACGTCCGGCTTCCGATCGTAATAGGCGCGTTCGAGGCGAGAAAGGTCAACCAGCAGGTCGGGCGGAGGGAGCTTGCCGGCAAGAGGAGAGATCGTCATCGAATGAGTCCTTAAGAGCATGATCCCGAAAAGTTGGCAGACTTTTCGGACAAGATCATGCGACCAGACAAAGAAGGCACATGATCCCGAAAAGTTGGCAGACTTTTCGGACAAGATCATGCGACAAAACAAAGAGCAAGAGAGCGTGGTTGATTCAACCTGAAGCAATCACGCTCTGGAAGATCGCAAAAGCGCATGTCAGTCATCGAAGTCCGGGGGCGGACATTGACATAACAGATTTCGCCGGCATGAGGCCAGTTCATCCGCTCCGATCACAGTTGATCGCGCGGGGCCGAGAGTCCTGCCGGCCTTGAGCATCAAGGTTCCATGCAACGCATTCTCACAATCACGCTGAATCCGACCATCGACTGCACGACGGGTGTTCCGGAGCTGATCCCGAGGCGAAAGCTTCGGTGCGAAGCGGCGACGTTTCATCCGGGCGGCGGCGGCGTCAATGTCTCGCGCGTGATCAAGGAACTGGGCGGCGAGACTACGGCGATGGTCGCCGTGGCTGGCCATAGCGGTCAGTTCTTTCGTGGGTTGATCCTTGATGCCGGAATCGATGCCGTCTTCCTCGAAGCGCGGGGAATGACCCGGCAGAGCTTTGCGGTCCACGAGGGCGTGAGCGGTCACCAGTTCCGCCTTCTGTTTCCCGGCCCGGCGCAGGATGCCGCGTTCGGCGACCGCGCGCTCGCCATGCTGGGGGACCTGTTGGCGGCGGATGCCTATCCTTACGTCGTTGCGAGCGGAAGCCTGTTGCCGGGGCTGTCCGAAGACTTCTACCGCGGCGTCGCCGACCTCGCCAAGCGCCACGGATCGCGCCTGATTCTCGACACGTCCGGTCCGGCGCTGGAGGCCGCCTTGGGGCATGGCGCCTATCTTCTCAAGCCCGACTTCCTTGAGGCGCAGGCGCTCGCCGCGGCTCTCGGCCTGCGGGACGACGACCCCGAACCACTCGCCCGGCTGATCCTCGATAAAGGCGGGGCCGAGATCGTGATCATCACGCTCGGCCCCGACGGCGCACTGCTCGCGACCAAGGACGAGTTCGTGCGGATTCGACCGCCGAAGGTCGAGATGGTCAGCAGGGTCGGTGCCGGCGACAGCTTTATCGGCGCCTTGAGCTTTGCGCTCGCCGCGGACTGGCCGCTCGAGAAGGCCTGCGCCTATGGCGTCGCGGCGGCGGCCGCGGCCGTCACCACGGAGGCTTCGGAACTGGCCTACAAAGCGGACATCGACCGGCTCTATGCCGGGATCGAGCTGGTCTCGCGCGCCCCGCAAAACCACTCGGCAGCCAAATGATCACGACATGATCGCGATAAGCCGGCAGGCGTTTCTCGCCTTCTTGGTGAGGAGCGCGGCGAGGCTGCACGGGCGGGTTGGCTCGATTTACCTCTCCCTGAGAGGGGGAGGTCGGCAAGCTGGTCCTGACCGGTTAGATACCCCACAGTTTAGACCGAGATGAGGGTCGACAGGTCACATGCATCGGAGGCGGCCCCCTCCCGGCGAGCTTTGCTCGCCGACCTCGGCCTTCCAGGGGGAGGTGAAGCCAGGCAACCGCGCGCAACCTCGCTGCGCTCCTCACCATGAGGATCCACCGCGGGCTACGTGCGCAGCGGTGCGATGCGACCATTGCTGATGATGCACCGCACAACAACATACCGCCGACAGCGCCAAGCGAGGGTGCGTCGTCGCAGATTTGGAACCGATCGCCGCGATGTTCGTTATCAGCCAACATCTCGGGTCGCGGGATCCGATGTGCTGTCGTCGCTCAGGCGGCGGCTGGTTGCGAAAGCACCGGGGGAGTCATGAGGTACTTATGCCTGTTGCACGCCGGATACGCCGACGCGGTTGGATGAATGCCGCCAAGAGAGCATCCCAACTAGAGACCAGCCGGCCAATCGTCAGACATTTTCCTGCAGCGCGCGCGCGCGCGGTGACCCCGGTGGAGAAAGCGAGCGTTTATGTCTTCGATGTCGAAGGCACGCTCGTCGATACCGTCCTGCCCGCGCTGAATTGCTGGTGCCAGACGCTGGAAGAGTTCGGCTTGGTGTATCGCACTGCCGATCTCCACCGCTTCTCCGGCCTCGATGCGCAAGAGGTGTTGGAGCGGCTTCTGCCGCAAAGGCACGCGGCGGAAGAGTTCATCCTGAGCAAATTCGTTCATCGGTTCCGCAGCGAAGTGCTACCGGCGATCCGCGCCTTCCCCGGAGCGCGCGAGCTTCTTGCGACCCTCAAGCGCGGCGGCGCCAAGATCGCGCTCGCCACCTGCTGCGATCCTGAGGAACTCGCGCACTACCGCAATAGTCTCAATGCCGACGATTGCATCGACGTGTTCGTCTCCGGCGACGATATCCGCCGCGGCAAGCCGCATCCGGATCTCGTCACCACGGCGTTGAAGCGCCTCGGCGTTGCTCATCCGGGAGAAGCCGTGTTCGTCGGCGACACCCCTTACGACGCGGAAGCTGCGCACCGGGCGGGCGTGCGGTCGTTCGGCATGCTGAGCGGACACTTCTCGCGGGCCGACCTGCTCGCGGCCGGATGCGCGGCGGCGTTCCTCGACGTCAAGAGCCTCGACCAGGCGCTGGCCGAGCCCGCCGCAGCGGCGTAGATCGCATCGGACTTCGGTTACACGCGCGGATCACAGACCGCAGAAGCGCGATTCAGTCAGGTTGAATCGATCGCGCGCTCTTTTTCTTTGTTTTTTCGCATGATCTTGTCCGAAAAGTCTGCAACTTTTCGGGATCATGCTCCAGCGTGACCGCTTGCCTGAAGCACCAAACAGCGGGTAGTTTTTGCCCGGCCGCCGCAACTCAACAAAGCGGTTGAGTTCCGCGTGACATGCTCGCGTGCGCAGTTGATTCATCGCATGACCAACGACATCACTTTCGACCGCAAATTCGATCTCAAACCCGGCCAAGTGGAGGAAGTCGCACCCGGCGTACGCCGGTTGTTGTGTGACAACCCTAGTCCGTTCACGTTCAAGGGGACCGTGAGCTACATTGTCGGCCGCGGCGAGGTCGCGATCATCGATCCCGGCCCGGACGAGCCGGCCCATGTCGCAGCCCTGCTCGATGCCGTCCGCAACGAGACCGTAGCTTACATCTTCATCACGCATACACATGTCGACCATTCGCCGGCGACGGCAGCTATCAAGGCGGCGACCGGTGCGACCACGCTCGGCGAAGGACCGCACCGGCCGGCGCGACCGCTCAACATCGGGGAGGCGCCGCGACTCGACGCGAGTGCCGATACCGATTTCCGGCCCGACCATGCGATTGCCGACGGCGAGGTCGTTGCCATCAAGGATTTTGCCGTCGAGGCGATCGCAACCCCCGGCCATACGGCAAACCATATGGCTTTCGCTTTGCGCGGCACCGAGTTGTTGTTTCCCGGCGATCACGTGATGGGATGGAACACATCGATCGTCGCGCCGCCCGACGGCGCGATGAGCGACTATATGGCCTCGCTCGACAAGCTCTCGCGCCGGAGCGAGCGCATCTATCTTCCCGGCCATGGCGGCGCGATCCACGACGCCGAGGGCTTCGTGAAGCAGTATATCGCCCACCGCCTCGGCCGGGAACACGCGATCCTTGCCCGGCTCCATGAGGGCGAGGCTGATATCCCGGCATTGGTGCAGGCGATCTATACGGGGCTTGACCCGCGGCTCGTCGGCGCCGCCGGGCTCACGACGCTTGCCCATCTCGAAGATCTCGTTGCGCGCGGGCTGGTCGAGACCGACGGAACGCCGGCGATCGCGGGTCACTACCGACTGCGGCGCTGACGTCTGCGTCTTTGCTTTTTCGGCGGTGGCGGAGGCGGCTCCGGCTTGATCGATGCCGCCCGGATGTTGATGTCCTCCAGGAGACTGCGCACGCGCGCGGCATTCACGCCAAAATCCCACAGCCCGTATCGCGAGGCCGAACGTATGTCGACGCGCGCACCGTCGTCAGGCGTGGGGCGGATTCGAATCACCACGTCGTCGCGAAAGCCCAGGACCGAGGTATAAGCGATGGCTTCGATATGGCCTTCGCGGCGGCCGGCAGTTGGCGGCCGGTCGTCGATCACGCGCCAAAACGGCGCAACCAGATTATCCTTGCGCTTGGCAAGCGCGGCACGCACCGCCTTGTAGGCGCTTGCCGGCGGAATCGTGAGATCCAGCGGGACGATCTCCGAATAGGCGCTGCCCTGCAGCTCGTCGGGTTTGAGCCCGGAGTAGCGCGCCGGGTTTGCTGTGCGCGTGCGCAACCGGGCCACCACCTCGAATCGCGGCGGATCGATGGGATCGGTCGTCACGTCGGCGACTTTCGGCAGGTCGTGGCCGCTGATGGCGAGATAGGCCGGGAAAGCGATGAGCACGAGCCCGATGAACACGGCGGTGACGGCCTGCCCGAGGCCCCGGTAGCCGCTTCGCCAGATCGCAACGAAAGCCGCGAAGGCTACCAGGATTCCGACGACCGCCAGCCCGAGGCCAGCCGCATAGGTCGCAAGGACCGGAACGATATCGAGATAGCCCGAGCGCGCAATGATGACGGCAAGCAACACGACCGTCAGCGAGAAGAGTGCGATCCGGCGCGCCCACAAGGCCAGACGCGAAACCGGTTCCTCGGCGATGCGGCGGCGGCGACGCGCCATGCTCATGTCCTCGGCAACTCGGCCGGCATAAGAACAAATCGGGCGCGCCGCCTGCGTTCAAGCGGAACGCGCCCTTGAGTTACGACGTCACGGATAGAGCGGAGAGCCGGCTCTGGCAACGCCGCCGGTCGGTTGCGCGACCCTACCCGCCGCGCGGGTATTGGGCGCCGGGCCGACGCCATAGAGGGCCGAACCGAGTTCGGCCGACGGCGCAGGCTTCAGAAATCAGTACCGCGCGCCGCTCTGCGCGTAACGCGCAAAGATATCGCGCGAGCCGCGCGCAAAGGACCTACCCGAACCGGGCGCCAAGACGACCACTGTCGTTCCGATTTTGGCGCGGTTGTACAGGTCTATCGCGTCCCGATTGGTCATGCGGATGCAGCCCGAGGAGATGGCCCTGCCAATCCACTGCGGTTGATTCGTCCCGTGAATCCGGAACAGCGTGTCCTTGCCGTTGGCATAAAGATACAGGGCGCGCGAGCCGAGCGGGTTTTTCGGACCGCCCTCGACATAACTGGGAAGGTTACCGAAACGTCGCTTGATCGAGGGGGTCGGCGTCCAGCCCGGCCACTCGGCCTTGCGGCCGACCTTGGCAACACCGGAGAACGAGAGCGCCTCTTCGCCCACTGCTACACCGTAACGAATCGCCTTCTGCTTCGGCATCACGTAATAGAGATAGCGCGCATCGCTATCGACGACGATCGTTCCCGGCGCCTCTTTGCGATGATAGTTCACGACGGTACGTCGATACGCCATCGGCACGGGATAACGGGCGTAGGGAGCCTGGGCGAGATACGTGCGGTCGCGCGGCTTCAGGTTGGCATCCGAGGTCGCGTGCGGCATTCCGGTCACGCATCCGCTCACCAGCAATCCCAAGACAACAAGAATAATTGATCTCGGAGTCATTCCGGGCCCCCAGCGCTTGTTGCCTGTGCGTGCGTTCCTCGCTTCCAGGTGTATAGAAAAGATCGCGCGTATTCTAGGCATTGGATGGCCTTTGGAAGCAAGAAGAACAGTGACTGTTGCGCAATTGTCGCAACCGGGTTGAAGTTGGCTAAAATACGGCGGCATTCAAACTTGGCTTCGAAATCAAAGCGTGCGTATAATGTAATTAACGGCTGGCACACGCCCGTTAACGACCGGTTCACCTTGAGACTCGTCTTATGGCGGCGGTGCGAGAGTGAGTAATTTTGCCCTCTTCTCGGACCGAGTCTTACCTAATTCCGCCGAGGTGATCCTACATAAGCGGACGTATCAGTCCGGCCCGACAAAATAAGATTCTGGGACGGAAACGAGTGGAGAGCGAGAAATGACCAAGATGTACAATGGCCCGAAGGTGTACCGCGGCCAGAAGGCGTCGCCCCCCGACAACAAGGATTCGCCTTCGCGCGGCGGCGGTTACCGCGAAATCGGGATCGCGGCCGTTGCTGCCGCGGTGCGCTGCCAGCATATGCCAGTTCCCGATGACGAGCGCGTGGTCAAACACGTTCCCAATTCAGCGCGTATCGATTACTTCGGATAGACTTCCGGCTGGTCGGCTATCGCGAGAAGAACGCCGCCCGCCGACTCTTGGTTGATTGAGAGTTCCCACGCCGCCGCCGCGGCGTGGGCATTAGGCTAAAGTCTAGCCAGACGCTCCCCTGCGACATCCTTCGGACGATTGGATCGCACAGCGGTGTGAGCGCAAGGCGTTTGCCAGTTCGAGCGCCATTGCTTCAAGTTGAATCGGTTCCGCTCTCTTCTTTGTCCGGAGAGGTCTGACGATTTTTCGGGATCACGCTCTCGCCGCAAGCTGCATGTCCGACGCCGCGCTGCAGATGATCGATGCGACCGTCATTCGTGCGCATCATCGCGCGGCGGGCGAAAAAGGGGGACGACGCGCATCGCGCTCGGCCGTTCGCGCGGTGGCTTCTCGACCAAAATCGACGCCCGCACCAACGCCGAGGGCCTGCCGATCGGCATCGTGATGACGCCCGGACAAGCGCAATGTCACCGCCTTTCCCGACTTGATGCATGAGACCGACTGTGATCCCGAGCAGGATGCTCGGTGATACGGGCTACGACAGCGAAGCGGTTCGCCACGACATCGAGCGACACGGTGGCGAAGCCGCAATCGCCAGCACACGACCAGGCAAACACAGCGTGCCGTCGACAAAGCGCTCCATGCCCTGCGCAACCGCATCGAGCGCTTATTCAATCGTGCAGAGAACTCACGCCGCCTCACCACCCGCTACGGCAAGCTGATTGAGATCGTCGCAACCTTCGTCCTGCTCGCCCGCATCCGCATCTGGATCAGGTGTCTCCACGCAACCCAGTGTTTCCTTCTCTGACCGTCCGACCCCGGACCGTCAGGTAAGAAACACTCGCTAATCCAGTGCTTTGTGATGCGGCGCCAACACAATGAGACGGGCTCAAGCGTTGGTGCCGCATCACTAGATTGCGGACGCAATCATCCGACTGGCGGCCAGCATGGAGGAAAACACGCCCCTCCACCGCCTTGCGGGCAAAACGGCCACTCATTTCTGTCTCGCCGGCATGACAGCCTCGCATAATAGCTGCTATAGGCAGGGTTGAACGACCATCGCCGCGCGCTTGTCCTGGGGGAAGAATCATGCATGCAACAATCAGCATCCCGACCTACATCAAGAGCCAGCGCCTCAAGGCCTGGGTCATGGACATCGCCAAGCTCTGCAAGCCCGACAATATCCATTGGTGCGACGGGTCGGATGCGGAATACGACACCCTGTGCGAGCTCCTCGTCAAGAATGGAACCTTCATCAAGCTCAATCCCGAGAAACGGCCGGGATGCTTCCTTGCGCGGACCGATCCGAGCGACGTCGCCCGTGTCGAGGACCGCACCTTCATCTGCAGCATCAACAAGGACGACGCCGGGCCGACCAATAATTGGATGGACCCGCGCGAGATGAAGGCCACGCTCGAGCCGCTGTTCGACGGCTCGATGCAAGGCCGCACCATGTATGTGATCCCGTTCTCGATGGGCCCGATCGGCTCGCCGATCTCCTATATCGGCTATGAGATCACCGACTCGCCCTATGTCGTCGTTAATATGCGGATCATGACCCGGATGGGCCGCGCGGTCGACGAGGCGCTCGGCGACAGCGACGTGTTCATTCCCTGCGTGCATACGATCGGCGCGCCGCTCGCGCCCGGCCAGAAGGACGTTCCCTGGCCGTGCAATCCGACGGTGAAATACATCGTTCACTATCCCGAGGAGCGTTCGATCTGGTCGTACGGCTCCGGCTATGGCGGCAATGCGCTGCTCGGCAAGAAGTGCCTCGCGCTACGCATCGCCTCGGTGCTCGGGCGCGACGAAGGCTGGATGGCCGAGCATATGCTCATTCTCGGGGTCACCGACCCCAGTGGCAAGAAGACCTATGTCTGCGCCGCCTTCCCCAGCGGCTGCGGCAAAACGAATTTCGCCATGCTGATTCCACCCAAGGAGATGGAGGGCTGGAAGGTCACGACCATTGGCGACGATATTGCCTGGCTGAAACCCGGAAAGGACGGCCGGGTCTATGCCATCAATCCGGAGGCGGGCTATTTCGGGGTTGCGCCGGGGACGAGCTTCAAATCGAACCCGAACGCGATGACCACTTTTGCGAAAAACACGATCTTCACCAATGTGGCTCTCACCGACGATGGCGACATCTGGTGGGAGGGCATGGACGGGCCGCCGCCGGCTCACGCCATCGACTGGCAGGGCAAGGACTGGACGCCCGATTCCGACCGCAAGGCGGCGCATCCGAACAGCCGCTTCACCGCACCCGCGGCACAAAACCCGGTGATCGACCCGGAATGGGAGAGCCCGGCCGGCGTCCCGATCAGCGCCTTCATTTTCGGCGGGCGGCGCTCGACCAATGTGCCGCTGGTCTTCCAGTCGCTGAGTTGGGCCTTCGGCGTCTATGCCGGCGCCACCATGGGCTCGGAGATGACGGCGGCCGCCTTCGGCAATGTCGGCGAGGTGCGCCGCGATCCGATGGCGATGTTGCCCTTCACCGGCTATCACATGGCGAGCTATTTCAACCACTGGCTCGACATGGGCCGCCGTATCGGCATTCCGCCGCGTATTTTCTGCGTCAACTGGTTCCGCAAGGACCAGGACGGCAGCTTCATGTGGCCCGGCTACGGCCAGAACATGCGGGTGCTGCGATGGGTGGTCGAACGCGCCAACGGCACCGCGCGCGCGCTCGAAGGCCCGCTCGGCTATATGCCGACCTATGACGACATCGATTGGCGCGGCCTCGATTTTTCGCGTGAGCAGTTCAACGAGCTGATGTCGGTCGACAAGGCCCTGTGGATGAAGGAGATGCTCGGGCACGAAGAGCTGTTCATCAAGCTGTTCGACCGGCTTCCCAAGGAGCTCCAGTGCGTGCGCGACCTGCTGCTCAGCGGTCTGTGGCGCTCGCCTGCTCATTGGGACGTGCCGGACTACGCCCAGAACAACTGAACGGCGCACAGAATAGCTGAGACGGTCGGACCGTCAGAGAAGGAAACACTAGAGCGCGATCCATTCGGATTGAACCGGTCGCGCTCCCTTTCTCTTTGTCGGGTCGCATGATCTTGTCCGAAAAGTCTGCCAACTTTTCGGGATCATGCTCCAGAGCGCGATCCATTCAGGTTGAACCGGTCACGCTCCCTTTCTCTTTGTCCTTTTCGACTGCTCTTGTCCGAAAGCGGCAAACGCGGCCCCCTCCACCGCCCTGCGGCCGGTCCCCTGTACCGCTACGCGGCGCTACGCGGGGGAGGATGAACGAGGCCTGACACTCCTCTCTGGCAGGAAGAGGTCGGCGCCAAAGGCGCCGGGTGAGGGGGCTTGCTACAAAAAACGGTCTCGATCGAGCATTATTGCTTATCCTCCCCCGCGCAGCGGGGGAGGGGAACCATGCGCAGCATGGTGGAGGGGGCAAATGCTGATCAAAGAGGAGACGCGGTGTCCGCCGCGCAATAGCTGCGGTTGCTTTGCTCCGCCGTTCTTGCCATCAAGTTCGCTTACGAGCATCCACGCCGCCGGCATGCATCGCCTGACGGGCAAGCTGGGCGTTTCCGTTTGATCTGAATCGCAGATCGTCAGTTCGTCCCTGCGCAAGCGGGGCCGCAAGAAATCGAGAACAAATCGTTTTCGCGCCATCGCGGGAACGAACGGAATGCAGATCAACCTCGGCAAAGCAGTGTTGCAGAGTTCACCGAGACGTCGCTCCAAAAACATGACCCACCAACCCAGCATCACCCAGCCCCTCCCTTTCATCGACCTGCGCGCGCAGCGCCGCCGGCTCAGCCCATGCGTCGACGAGGCGATCAAGCGGGTCCTCGACCATGGGCAGTTCATCATGGGGCCCGAAGTTAAGATGCTGGAGGCGGACCTCGCCGAGTTCTGCGGCGCGCACGAGGTGGTGAGCTGTGGGAGCGGTACCGACGCCCTGGTGCTGCTCTTGATGGCCAAGGGCGTGAAGCCGGGCGATGCAGTGCTGTGTCCGAGCTTCACTTTCGCGGCGACCGCCGAGGCCGTGGTCCTGCTCGGCGCAACGCCCGTCTTCGTGGACGTGCGGCCTGATACGTTCAACATGGATGCGGCGGGCCTGGAGCCGGGGCTCGTTGCCGCAAGACGGCACGGGCTCAATCCGGTCGGCGTCATTTCGGTCGACCTGTTCGGACAACCGGCCGACTACGAAGCGATCGAAGCCTTCTGCAACCAGAACGGCCTGTGGCTGCTCAGCGATGCAGCGCAGTCCTTCGGAGCCACTTACAAGGGCCGCAAGGTCGGCACGATCGGCTTTGCCACCGCGGCGAGCTTCTTTCCGGCAAAACCCCTCGGCTGCTACGGGGATGGCGGCGCGATCTTCACCGAAGACGCCGAGCTTGCCGCGGTCCTACGTTCGATGCGCATCCATGGGTACGGTGCCGATAAATACGACCATGTCCGAATCGGCATGAACGGACGCATGGACACGATCCAGGCCGCCATCCTGATCGAGAAGCTCAAGATCTTTCCCGATGAGATCGCGCGACGCAACGCAGCGGCCGCGCGCTATACCGAGGCACTGAGCGATTGCCTTGCCACTCCGCATATAACGCCGGGATGTAGCTCGGTCTGGGCGCAATACACGATCAAGCTGCCGGCGGAGCGGCGCCCGGCCTTTGCGGAAGCGCTGGCACGCGAGGGTATTCCGACAGCGATCCACTATCCCAAGCCGCTGCACCAGCAGACCGCCTACAGCGGCTATCCGGCCGCGGGCAACGGCCTTCCCGTGAGCGAGCAGGTCGCAAAGGAGGTGATCAGCCTGCCGATGCACCCCTATCTCGAACCGGAGGTGCAGGATCGGATCGTCGCGGCGACACGCCGGGCGCTCACCGGCTAGTGTTTCCTTCTCTGACGGTCCGATCCCGGACCGTCAGAGAAGGAACACTAGTTAATCCGTTACTTTGTGATGCGGCACCAACACAATGAGACAAGCCCAGGCGTTGGTGCCGCATCACTAGAGGGGAGCGGGATGTTCGGTAAGCTGACGATCGACGCGCTGCCGTTCTATAGCTGGGTCGCCATGGGCGGGGCGGCGGTGACGGTCGGCGGCGTGCTGCTCGTCATCGCCGTCATCACCTATTTCGGCAAGTGGCGCTATCTTTGGACGGAATGGCTGACCAGCGTCGATCACAAACGGATCGGCATCATGTATATCGTGCTGGCGCTCGTCATGCTGCTGCGCGGCTTTGTCGACGCCATCATGATGCGGGCGCAGCAGGCCTTTGCCCTCGATTCGGGAGGCTATCTGCCGCCGGGCCATTTCGATCAGATTTTCAGCTCGCACGGCACGATCATGATCTTCTTCATGGCCATGCCGTTCATGACCGGCCTGCTGAACATCGCCGTACCGCAGCAGATCGGCACGCGTGACGTCGCTTTTCCCTTCCTCAACTCGGTCAGCCTGTTCATGACCGCGGCGGGCGCCGGCCTGGTCCTGATCTCGCTGGTGATCGGCAAATTCTCGACCGCGGGCTGGACCGGCTATCCGCCCTATTCAGGGATCGAGTACTCGCCTGGCGTCGGCACCGATTACTGGATCTGGGCGCTGCTGATCAGCGGGGTCGGCTCGACGCTGGCCGGCATCAATTTCGTCGTAACCATCCTCAAGCGGCGCGCGCCGGGCATGACGCTGATGCGCATGCCGCTCTTCACCTGGACCGCGCTGGTCACCAGCATCTTGATGGTCTTCGCCTTCCCTGCGCTCACGGTCGCCTGCGCCCTGCTCGGTCTCGACCGCCTCTTTGGCATGCACTTCTTCACCAATGAGGACGGCGGCAACCTGATGAATTACATCAACCTGTTCTGGATCTGGGGCCATCCGGAGGTCTACATCCTGATCCTGCCGGCCTTCGGCGTTTTTTCCGAGGTGGTGGCGACCTTCTCCGGCAAGCGCCTGTATGGCTACCGCTCGCTGGTCTATGCCACGGTCGCGATCGGCCTCTTGTCGTTCTGCGTCTGGCTGCACCATTTCTTCACCATGGGCTCGAGCGAGAACGTCAACGCCGTGTTCGGCATCGCCACCATGATCATCGCCATACCGACGGGCGTGAAGATTTTCGACTGGCTGCTCACGATGTTCCGCGGCCGCATCCGTTTCCACCCTTCGATGTACTGGACCATCGGGTTCATCGTGACCTTCGTGATCGGCGGCATGTCGGGCGTGCTGCTGGCCATGCCGCCGGCCGACTACCTGATGCACAACAGCACCTTCCTGGTGGCACACTTTCACAACATGATCATTCCGGGCGTGCTGTTCGGTTATCTCGCCGGCTTCAGCCTTTGGTTCCCGAAGGCGGTGGGCTTCACGCTCGACGAACGCTGGGGCATCCGTGCTTTCTGGTTCTGGCTGACCGGCTTCTACCTTGCCTTCATGCCGCTCTACGTGCTCGGCTTTCTCGGCATGCCGCGGCGCATGGAAAATTACAACATCGCCGAGTGGCAGCCCTATCTGATGGCGGCGGCGCTGGGCGCGGTGCTGGTGCTCTGTGGCATTGCCTGCCAACTGACGCAGCTCATCGTCAGCGTCAGGCAATGGCGTGAGCGGCGCGACTTGAGCGGTGATCCCTGGAACGGGCGCACTTTGGAGTGGCTGACCTCGTCGCCGCCGGCTCCCTACAACTTCGCCGTCATCCCCACGGTGACGGCGCGGGATGCCTTCTGGGAGATGAAGCAGCAGGGCACGGCGTACCGCCGGCCGGAGCGCTACGAAGACATCTACATGCCGAAAAACACCGGTGTGGGAGTCGTTCTCGGCGTGCTCGCCTTCGTGCTCGGCTTCGCCATCGTCTGGCAAATCGTCTGGCTGGTCGCGGTCAGCGGTGTGGCCATGCTGGCTACCGTCGTCATCCGCTGTTTCGATGACGATCCCGACATCTGCATCACGGCCGCGGAGGTCGAGGCGACCGAGAACCGGCGCTTCGAAACCCTGGCGCTGACCAAGAAGCAGCCTCAGGAGGCCGAGCAAGACCCCGCCTTCGCCGCCCAGATGCTACCAGGGCGCGCGACATGAGCGACGCGGCACCAGCACTCGACGCACGCGCCCGGGAAGAGGCGGACAATCTCGAGCAGCGGGAGTTCGGTTTCTGGCTCTATTTGATGAGCGATGCCGTCATCTTCGCGCTGCTGTTCATGACATACATCGTCATGGTCAATGGCACGGCGGGCGGGCCGACCGGCAAGGATCTGTTCAGCCTGTCCCACGCCTTCGCCGAGACCATGGTCCTGCTGCTCAGCAGCGTCACCTTCGGCTTTGCCTGGCTGGCGGCACGCGCGGACCGGAAGGTCCAGGTGATAGGCTGGCTGCTGGTCACCTTCGTGCTCGGCCTGGGCTTCGTTGGCCTCGAGATCAGCGAGTTCACGAGCATGGTCGCCGCCGGCGCCGATCCGGGCCGCAGCGGCTTCCTGTCGGCTTTCTTCGCGCTGGTCGGCACGCACGGCCTCCATGTCAGCTTCGGCCTGCTCTTCATCCTGGTCATGACCGTTCAGATTGCCGTGCGTGGCCTCAACGCCTATGCGATGTCGCGCCTGTTCCGCCTCGGGCTGTTCTGGCACTTCCTCGACATCGTCTGGATCGGCATCTTCTCCGTCGTCTATCTCCCGGGAATCCTGTGATGCAAACCACGACGTCGCGGAGCGGACCCAGCCTGCGCAGCTATCTGACGGGCTTCGTGCTGGCCCTGGTGCTGACCGTGATCCCATTCGGGCTCGTCGCGGCGGACGCGCTGCCACGCGGCTCCACCTTGGTCATCATTGCCATTGCCGCTCTGCTGCAGGTCTTGGTGCACCTGCGCTACTTCCTGGATCTCAATCTTACGACGACGCCCCGCGAGAACATCCTGGCGATCGCCTTCGCCGCCGTGCTGATCTTCATCATGGTCGGAGGGAGCCTGTGGATCATGCTCGACCTGAACGCCCGGATGATGATCTGAGCCCTATTTCTTTTTTTTCGTATGATCTTGTCTGAAAAGTCTGCCAACTTTTCCGGATCATGCTTTGGGTAATCTCTCGGGCGGCGTCCTGGCCGAACTGATCACGCCGACACCGCGCTTTTCTCAACGTTACGTCTGCGTTGCCCGCTTTTTCCCCAACGCTTCACGATGCCATGCTCTGAACAGCAAAGTCGCGAGATCCAAGCCCACAGTTGCTTCAACCGCCGTGCTAAGTTGATTGTCTCGTTCGATCAACGTCCTGAGCTCGTTCTTATTCCATGTCATCAGGCGAGTCTGCTCAGCAGCGAAGATTGTTGCCACGGTTGGAAACTCCAGGTCCTTCTCGAGAAAGGCGGCAGAACCGACAAAGTGACCTGGGCCGAGTTCTTCGATTTCTTCTCCATCCATCCGCAGGCCCACTTTTCCTTCCGATATCAGTGCGAGCTCATCGAACGTGTCTCCTGGTGCCGAGATGATTTCGTTTGGTGCGATCGACTTATATGTCGCACGCTTGAAAAGCGCGCGGGCATGTCTTGGATGGAGTCTGTGGAGCGCCGTTTCCCAAAGGCGTTTTTGCTCGCCGGTAAGATGGACGGGACGACGTTCAAAGACTAAGCGGGCAATCCAATAAACGTTGATCAGTATGAAAGCGACATCCCAGCCAATTCCATCCCACAACGGTTCGAGTTGAAAATAAAAATAGGGTATCTCAAAACCAAGAGAAATCACAGTCAGCACACGCAGCCAAAGAATATCTCGCATTATGTAGGAAGCGAGCAGAATGGCGTATGATGTGTTTGCTACAACTTCGAGATCGATGTTTGGCATCTTAGCACTATCCGGTCTTTGCGAGGTCTCAGTTGCTCGCGATCTTCGGTACTATGCCGCACTTCGAGTCCGGTGCTTTCAACCACTCAGCCACCTCTCCGCGGGTCGCAGACAAGGCGCAGCGTTGCCAAGCAAGGTGCAATCAAACCGCGGCATGCCTGGGCGCAACTGCCGTCGGCTGCAGCGGTCGGTCGTTCAGAGCATGACCCCAGAAGTGGCAGACTTTTCGGACAGGATCATGCGACAAAAACAAAGAGAGAAAGTGAGTGTGACCGATTCAACTTAAATGATCAGACTCTCGAGCATGATCCCGAAAAGTTGGCAGACTTTTCGGACAAGATCATGCGACCAAACAAAGAGAAATGGAGCGCGGTTGAATCAACCTGAAGCAATCGCGCTCTAGTGCCGCCGTCGAACTAAAACTCGTTCGTCATGGCTTCGCCGGCCATGCAAGCCTGCTCGATATGCCGGATGGCGGTCGCAACGCCGTCTTCTTGAGATAGGCGCGCCGCAAGCGCGGTCGCGTTTTCTTTAATGGTGGGATTGCCAACGGCCACACGGATGGAGGCAGCGAGGCGCTCGGCCGTCATCTTCTTGCGGGGCACTGGCGGCGCGCCGACCCGGAGGTCGACGCTGCGCTGGGCCCAGAATGGCTGGTCGGCGATGAACGGGCAGACCACCGTCGGCACACCGGCAAGGAAACTGCTGGCCGTCGTACCGGCGCCACCATGATGGACAACCGCCGCCATCCTCGGAAACAGCCAGGCATGAGGGACATTGCCGACGAAATGCACATTCGCGTTGCGCTCGCTCGCGTTGAGACCCGCCCAGCCCGCTGAGACGACGCCTCGCACCTCAGCCCTGTCCAACGCCTCCAGGATCAGCTTCGTCAGCCCTTCGGGGTCTTTCACGGTCATGCTGCCGAAGCCGACATAGACAGGCGGCGTGCCGCTCTCGAGAAAGGCCGCAAGGTCTTCGGGGGCACGGTAGCTCGGGTCCGGCGGCAAGCGCCAATATCCGACCATGTGGGCATGGGGCGGCCAGTCGGCAGGTGCCGGAACCACATGGCCGCTCAGCGCGTGGAGCACGGGAATGTCGCGGAGCGCAGGCAGCGCGAGCATATCGGCATTACGCCTGATGGGGCCCAGACCCAGTTCGTTCGTTCGAAAACTGTTCACCGCCTTCTTGTAGGTTCCGTAAGCGGCCGGGATCGCCTTGTAGGACAGCCGATTGTATCCCGGTATCGGCAGGCGGGGCATGCCCGCGGCCGGGAAGGCGTTGGTCGGAACGATCATCGGCTGAAACGCCGCCATCACCGCGGGTACGCCAAGGGCTTCGGCGATATGCGGTGCGGCGAGCACCTTGGGATGGTAGATGACCACGTCCGGACGCACCGTTTTCGCAGCGCTCCAGGCGTCGTGCATCATCTGCGCATTGATGGGCTTGATGAGGCCGGCCAGTTTCAAGCCCGTCCGGATCGCGCCGATCATGCCTGCCGAGCCTTCGAGCATGGCGCGCCCTTCCTGCGTTTCCATGATCTCGAGGAGCTCGCTGGTCATGGGCGCGCTGGCAACGCCGAACCCTTCGATCCAGTCGCGATAGCGGGAGGCGGTGCAAAGCGTGACCCGCCAATCCCGTTTCGAGAGGCCAAGCGCCAGCGCGATGAACGGCTCGACATCGCCGCGCGAGCCGAATGTGAGCAACAGTGCATTTTTCATCGACGAGTTTTGTCGCGGAGCCGTGTGTCGAATTTGTCAGACAGCTTCGCGCTTTCGAGCAGGTCTCTTCTCGCCGGAGAGCGGTAGCTCCAACTCCACCCGGTCATGCACGATACGCGGGGTGACGCGTCCGCGCTCACCCCGCTCCAATCGGACCAGGCCATAGCCCGCCATCATCTTCAGCGTGCGCGAGAGGTTCGACTTCTTGCGCCCACTAAGCTTGGCGAGTTCGTCGAGCGAGCCGGGTGCCCGCTCAGCAATGATCCTGAGCAGATCGCGGTTTCCGGCGGATAGTACTTTGGCAAACGACTCGGTCGAAGTGAACCACACCCTTGGCTCGCCCGGCCTACGACGTTTCTCGCCGCGCGCAATGGCGAGCGTGCGCGCCTTCATGTCCTTGTAGCTCGCAATGCCGACCTTCAGTGTCGTCATCGAGCAACTCCTCGTTCGCGCAACACGGCGTCTACCTCGGCCCAAAAGTCGGCAAGCAGACCGGCTGCGTCACGATACGCGTAGGGCTTCACCGTGCACAGTCGGTGACGATGGTCCCGTGGTGAGGCACGCGACCGCGTCCGCCGCACGGAGTGGGCATTGTCGAAGCCCACCAACCTTTCCCCCTCCCGGCCATGCAAGGTGAGAGAATAGTCGAGACCGTGCGGCTTTTCCGCCGACAGTCCACCCTCCCTTGAAAAGGGAGGGTCGGATCGCGGCGCAGGCTTGCCTGCGCGTGATCCGGGGAGGGATCGCGAGTCGCATCCGAGCATGATCCCGAAAAGTTGCAGACTTTTCGCGCAAAATCATGCGAGAAGACAAGGGCCGCCCTCCTCCCGGTTTGCTCACACGCTTTCTCCTCCCCCGCTTGCGGGGGAGGGAGTCGAGCGAAGCGAGACGGGAGGGGGCTATCTCATCCGCGAGAGGGTCCTGTGGACCCCCTCCCGGTTTGCACGCAGCCAAGCTTGCGCAGGCTGCGCAAGCTTGCCCGCGCCGCAAACCGACCTCCCCCTTTCAGGGGGAGGTGAACGAAGTCAACCCGCCCGCGCAGCCTCGCTGCGCTCCTCACCATGAGGGCTAGAAAACACCTGCCGACGTTACGACATCATGCTCTGGCGGCTTGTCGCTCGGGCGTGAGATGATTTGTTGAACGATTGATCCCGCCCGAAAGCGATTCTGCGTCGATTACTCGACGCCCTTGAGCCGCTCCAGAGCCTCGGCGAATTTTTCGTGGCGCGCGAGCGCTTCCTCGCGCTTCTCGCGCTCGCCTTCGACCACCTCCTCCGGTGCGCGGGCAAGAAAATCCGGATTGCCGAGCTTGGCATCGACGCGGGCGATGTCGGCGTCGGCCTTCGCCTGTTCCTTGGTAAGGCGCGCCCGCTCGGCCGGAATATCGATGAACTCGGCGAGCGGAAGCGCCACGACCTCTCCGCGCATGACGAGTTGAACCGCTCCGCGCGGCGGCGTATCGGCAAACGAGATGGCGGACAGCCGCGCCAGCCGGTTGATGAACTCGGCCCAGCGCTCGGCCCGCTCGCGCGAGGATGCCGACGCGCCGATGAGGACGAGCGGAAGCTGCGCGGCGGACGGCACATTGGTTTCGGTACGCACCGAGCGGATCGCGGTGATGAGATCGATCACCCAGCCGATCTCCGCTTCCGCGTCGGCGTTTTCGAGCCCCGGCAAGTCGGGCCAGGATGCGAGCGCGAGCAGCGTTGCCCGGCCGGCGCCTGCACCCCCGTTTCCAGAAGGCGGGGGATCGGCCGGCTCCGACTCGGCCGAGCGCTTAGCCGTAGACTTGGCCGTCGATTTCGCCGACGCGGAGCGCGATCCGGTTTTCGACGCTTTGCCGGACGGCTTGGCGCGGCTAGCGGCGCCCTTCTTCTGCGAGACTGGCGCCGGCGTGGCCTCCATCGCACCATCGGCATCGGCGGATGCCGTCACCGCCCATAGCTCTTCGGTGACGAACGGCATGAACGGGTGAAGGAGTTTCAGGATCTCGTCGCGGACCCAGGCGACCATTGCCCGCGTCTCCGCCTTTGCCGCGCCGTCGGGACCGAGCAGGACGGGCTTTGCGAGTTCGAGATACCAGTCGCAATAGACGTTCCAGACGAAGCGATAGACGGCCGCCGCCGCGTCGTTGAACCGGTAGGCCTCGATCCCTTCCGTCACCTCGCGCACGGCGTGGACGGTTTCATGCGCGATCCACCGATTGAGCGTCTCCGTGGCGGAGCGCGGATCGAAACCCGGCACGGCGGCGCAACCGTTCATCTCGGCGAAGCGGCAGGCATTCCACAGCTTGGTCGCGAAATTGCGGTAGCCCTCGACGCGTGACTTGGCGAGCTTGATGTCGCGGCCTTGCGCCGCCATCGCGGCCAGCGTGAAGCGCAGCGCATCGGCGCCGTAAGCATCGATCAGGTCGAGCGGGTCGATGACATTGCCCTTCGACTTCGACATCTTGGCGCCGCGCTCGTCGCGCACCAGCGCGTGGATGTAGACGGTGTGGAACGGGACCTTCTCCATGACGTGAAGGCCCATCATCATCATGCGCGCGACCCAGAAGAAGATGATGTCAAAGCCGGTGACCAGCACGTCGGTCGGGTAGTAGCGCTTGAGCTCTTCGGTCTCCTCGGGCCAGCCGAGCGTTGAGAACGGCCACAGCGCCGAGGAGAACCAGGTGTCGAGCACATCCTCGTCACGGATGAGGAAGGGCGTGCGGCGCTCCGGGTCGAGCGCCATGTCGCGGCCCTCAATCGGCGTGATCATCTCGGTCTCGGCATAATAGGCAAGCGCGCGCGCGACCGCCTCCTCCTCGGTCTCGGCGACGAACACCTTGCCGTCCGGCCCGTACCAGGCCGGTATCTGGTGGCCCCACCAAAGCTGGCGCGAAATGCACCAGGGCTGGATTTTTTCCATCCACTCGAAATAGGTCTTCTCCCAGTTCTTGGGCACGAACACGGTGCGGCCGTCACGCACGGCATCGATCGCATGCACCGCCAGCGCCTTGGCGTCGACATACCACTGGTCGGTGAGAAACGGCTCGATCACCGTGCCCGAGCGGTCGCCGTGCGGAACCATGTGCGTGTGGGGCTCGATCTTCTCGAGCACGCCGGCCGCTTCGAGGCGGGCGACGATCGTCTTGCGGGCGATGAAGCGATCGACCCCGTGCAGCTTGAGCGTCTCGTCGAGTTCTGCGGATTGCGGCACCCCCTCAAGGAACGCCGAATTGCCGGCAAGATCGAGGTTGCCCTCGGTGTCGAGCACATTGATTTGCGCAAGGTGATGGCGCCGTCCCACCTCGAAGTCGTTGAAGTCATGCGCCGGCGTGATCTTGACCGCGCCGGTGCCCTTTTCCGGATCGGAATAGTCGTCGGCGATGATCGGGATGCGGCGGCCGACCAGCGGCAGCACCGCGTGGCGGCCGACGAACTCGGCATAGCGCTCATCCTCCGGGTGGACCGCGACCGCGGTATCGCCGAGCATCGTCTCCGGCCGCGTGGTCGCCACGGTAATGTAGGCGTCCGGCAGTTCCTCGACCGGGTAGCGGATGTACCAAAGATGCCCCCTCACCTCGACCTGTTGGACTTCGAGGTCGGAGATGGCGGTGAGCAGCGTCGGGTCCCAGTTGACCAGCCGCTTGTCGCGATAGACCAGCCCGTCATTGTAGAGCGAGACGAATACCCTCAACACCGCGCGTGAGAGGCCTTCGTCCATGGTGAAGCGCTCGCGCGACCAGTCGCAGGAGGCGCCGAGCCGCTTGAGCTGATTGACGATGGTCCCGCCCGACTCCGCCTTCCACGCCCATACCCGTTCGAGGAATTTTTCGCGGCCCATGTCGCGGCGCGACGGCTGCTGCCGCTCCAGGAGCTGGCGTTCCACCACCATTTGCGTGGCGATACCGGCATGGTCGGTGCCCGGCTGCCACAGCACATCGCGGCCACGCATGCGCTCGAAGCGGCAGAGAATATCCTGCAACGTATTGTTGAGGGCATGCCCCATATGCAACGATCCGGTGACGTTCGGCGGCGGGATGACAAGGCAATAGGGCTTGGCGTCGCGCCGCTCCGGCCGGCCGGCGCGGAACGCCTGCGCAGCCTCCCAGGCAGCCGAGATGCGGCTTTCGATGTCGGCGGGCTGGTAGGTCTTCTCGATCATTGCGAGGCTCTTGAGCGGATTCCCTTATGTTGGGAAATCGAAATTCGCTTCTGTCGGTTCGTTGTTGATCGCTCTCCAGGCAGGGCAGGCCAGTTCCCGTTCCGGATCGCGTCCGAGGGCGGGCTTTGCCGGAAAGCGCTTGCGGTGCTGTGGCGGGCCTACAAGCCTGCCTGCCTCGTCCGTGTCAACGGGCGAGCGGATCCGTGCCTTAAAGAAACACGAAAAATCCGAATGCCTGGCCACCCCGAAGGTGGGTTGCGGCGCTGCGTGCCTGACCCATCCTACAAGTTTCGCCCCCAGGAGCCGACCGAGTGTCGGTGTCTCAAAGGATGCAGGAGACAACCGCGCTCTAGTCTAGCACTGAATGACCTCTCCCCGCTTGCGGCTATTGGATTCACACATTTTGGAGGCTGAGGGTGGCGCCGTATTTGATGCGCTGGAAGTCGTCGAGACCGCGGCGCATGAC
>JANQIP010000052.1 GCA_028282095.1 Xanthobacteraceae bacterium
CCTCAATCGAAAGGCGCTTGCCTTCCTCCGCCTCGCCTCCATCCGCCTCATGCTGCGAAAACTCTGCAATCCTACCTAATGTTCCCGGACAGACTCTCAGGACACTTCTCTCCTGTATCTGCAGTCGTTCCGATTGGAACTTTTTTCTGAGCGTACATCAGTATTTACGTTTTCTGCGGCCCCTGAAGGTTGACAGATTTGCACCTATAGGCCACTCTACTTGCGCTTTTCATGCCTATGGCGTGAAAACAGATGGTCAGGGGCCGCATGAGCCCATGACTATTTTCACGGAGGAGGCGGGAACCGGGTGCTAAACGGGGTCCCGCCTTCTCTGCGTTTGGGAAAGTGAAGGACCCCATCGGCCGCGTCAAGGGGCAAATTCGTTTTTCGATCTAAATCTCGCCCAGGCTCAACCTAATTCCACTACATGTAGGAAGCGATTCTGTCAAGAAATCGCAATTTATGGTGGGGGAGATTGGCATTTCCGCAATATGTTGATGTGAAGGGTATTTCTTGTGTGTTTTTTGAAATCCACAGGTTGTTCACAAGCTTATACACAGTATTATTAGCTAACAATCCCACTTCCCATATGACTTGATTCGGCGAACCAAGCAAGCTCGATGCGGTCGGAACAGGTCGCAACATCGACCCGGCGCACCTGCGTACCGTAGTATTTTCGAAGAAAAAGTTCCTTTATACAGGAATATAGTCAGATTAGGCGGCGTTAGAAGGCTATCAAACAATCAAGTCTCCCAAATTCGAAAAGAATGACCAGCCGTAAAGCCATCGGCCGTGTTGCGACCCGCATCATCAACGAGGTGAGGGGCGTCAACCGCGTCGTCTACGACGTGACCAGCAAGCCGCCGGGCACCATCGAGTGGGAATAGGGGGCGGTCAGGCGGGGCGCGTGGGCGAGACGTCGGCTGTAGCCATTCTGGAAAGGGCAACGCGATCAATCTTGCCCGCGGCGTTTTCAGGGAGTTTCTTGATCGCGACGATTTCCTCAGGCGCCTTATAACCAATACGCTCCCGCACTAAGCCGAGCAAGGCTAAGGGCTAAGTCAAATGCTCTCTATTCGGTGCCGATCGTTGCCACCGCGGCTGCGATCGTTGCTTTGAGGTTCGCGGCCCGCAACCGTAGCATGTCGATGCTTTGGACGGTCTCGCGCGCCCCAAGTTTGCCATACCAAAAGAAGTGATTGCCAGGCACCCGTGCATTGAGCACGCCCGACGTAGCATACGTCATAAGATCCATTAGGTGCTGCCAATTGGCCGGCGCGATCTTTTCGGATTTTGACAGAGCGGGAAGAATGATCCCGCGATACAGATGTTGGATCTGAAACATGCCCCAATTGCCGCGATCGGTCAGGGCATGATCGCTGTCCAAGACCTTGTCCCCAGAAATCGTCACGATGTAAGGAAAATCTGCGTTCTTCAGCGCTCCAGTATCTGCAATAGCCCAATCGAGGTCTTTTACAAATTCACCGTTCTCATAGCGCGAGGCTGTGATGATGCCATCCAGTGCTACAGGGGTGTCACCAAGGATGTCGGTTTCGAATTTGTCCCATGGCATAATTACGTGGCCGTTGAGTTCGTTTTGGGCTGTCACCTGGGCCTTAAAGGTCTCATAGAATTGTGGTGCCGAAGACAATCCGTTGGGTGCCATAGAGATTGAGCCGGCTTCTTCTACCAAGAGCGGTGCTGGCGGGGTTGCCGCGAGTGACACGAAAAGGCTCATGTCAAGACCAGCCCTTTGCGATGCCTCATAGACAGACTGCGCAATCTGTCCTCCAGCGCTCCAACCGAGGACAATGATTTCTCGGGAAAGGCTGTTTTCGTCGATATAGAATTTTGCTGTGGCCGCGACCTGCTTGCCCCAATCGCGGATCGAATAGGCAGGGTATGCCTTTGAAAAAACCTTGTTTCCGGTGGGGTATGAGGCGCCTAGGAAGGAGTAACCCTTTTGGCTAAGCCAATATGCCAGAAAGTCTCTCTCATCACCGCCGGGATAACCATAAGCCACGCGCGCAAGGTGAAATCCGCCGGGCACAAAAATGACAAGGGGTTTCTCTGGATCTCCGGCCCTGAAGTAAGTGAGCGTTTCAATACCGTTCGTTGCGAGCAACTCTTCGCCCGAGTACAGCCCTTCGGGTTGGGAGAGACGCTCAACTTTCCAGGCTTCGTCCGCGGAGGCGTAGCCAACTGCAAGTGCCAAAATGAGCGAAGAAAAAAGCCAGAAAATTCGCCGCATTGGTCACTCCTGAACATCGCTTATTGCCACGCGCAGATACGGTATTGCGGGTCAAACAAGCATGCAACCGCCCTTTGTGTCGATTGCGGAAGCGGTCAGGCAGCGCGCGTGGGCGAAACGTCTGCGTGCTGCGGGTAGTGACCTCGACCGACGGTATGACGGCGGACAGCTATGCCTTCGACCACGCCTTCCTGGCCGCGACGGCGACCCCATCATCAACGAGGTGCGTGGCATCAACCGCGTGGTCTACGACGTCACCAACAAGCCGATGAATTTGGTCCCTCGGCCATCGCCCATTTCGTCCCGAGGGATCGCTCGCTGTCACCGACCGAGATCCGCATCATGCTCAAGCAGCTTGAGCGCGTGGCGACGCTGCCGACGATTCGTCTCGGGTTGCGACTGATCCTGCTGACGATGGTGCGCAAGAGCGAACTGCAGGATGCGATCTGGGACGAGGTGGATTTCGAGAATGCCGTTTGGACCATCCCGAAGGAGCGCATGAGGCGCTCGAAGGCGCACAACGTCTATCTGTCGCAACAGGCGCTGGACATCTTCATCGCTCTCAAGACCTGCGCGGGCAATTCGAGATAAATCCTTCCGCCGCGCTACGATGCCGACGCGCCGATGTCGCGAGCCACTTTCAATCGCGTGACCGACCTCGTCGTGGATTTGGCAAAGAAGGAGGGGCTTTCGCTTGAACCCTTCACCGTGCACGACCTGCGGCGCACCGGATCGACGTTGTTGAACGAGCTTGGATTCAACAGCGATTGGATCGAGAAGTGCCTGGCGCACGAGGATGGCCGTTCCTCACGCGGCGTTTACAACAACGCCGAATACGAGGTGCAGCGCCGGCACATGATGCAGGAATGGTCGAATATCATCGACGCATGGGTAGCGGGCCGAAAGTATGTCCCGGTTCTCATCCCGCCGTCGACGCCTCTGCTTGAGCCAGACCCTGCTATCGAACCGGACGCGAGCGCCGTTGCCTGACATCGGGAGATTGGGCGCGAGCGATTGGCATTGATCGGCGCGAAGCCAGCCAAGCTTCGACCTCCGCGAGGTCCCAGACGACGCATCGGGGCGAGAGCGCAAAGCGTCGGGGGAATTCCCCACGCTGCTCCATCTCATAAATGGTGCTGTCGGCGAGCGGCACAATTTCGCGCAATTGCTGTCGGCGGATGGTTCGCCTGATTAGAGCATGATCCCGAAAAGTTTCAGACTTTTCGGCCAAGATCATGCGGCAAAACAAAGAGAAACAGAGTGCGATTGATTCAACCTGAATGGATCGCACTCTAGGGCGTCATTGCGGTCAGCCATCATCCATCTCCTCGTCTTGTCTTCTCGAGGAAATGAGCGCGATAGACTTCGAAAGGGAAGGAGCGAAATTCAGCGCGCGGACAGCCGGATACTGTGGCGTATAAATAGAAAGCTGTTCGTTCTGGTGATCGATGTGCCCAGCTGTCAAAAGGCTGTGGCGCTCCGAAGGCAAAGGTCGTGAGTTCGAATCTCGCCGGGCGCGCCAATTTGGCCATCATTTTCAGTAAATTGGAGCAGGCGCCGATTTCTCGTCGTGCCGAAAATACGCTTACACAACCCTTGCACATTTTGGCCCTGAGTTGCCATGGCCGAGCACCACACCATCATGGGCGGGAAGGTAGGTCCATGTGTACCGCCGCGAAAACAGCCGCTTTTGGCAATGTTCGACATATCTCGCGGGGAAGAACAGGCGAGTCAGCACGAAAGAAGACAGTCTGGCGCGTGCGAATGATTTTGCGGAGGACTGGTACCTCGGGCTACGGGGTCGGCAACGTGTCGGCGAACTGACAGCCGATAAGACGTTCAAGACTGCGGCGCAGCAATTCGAACGCGAATACCAGGTGCTCACCGGTGGACAGCGAAACCCAGCATACGTAGAGGGGCACAGCAGTCGTCCGTCCACCTGCTACCGTTTTTCGGTCATCTCGGACTGTCGCAAATCACTCCGGGAAAGGTCCAGGAATACCGGATTCAGCGGACGAACGCCGCCGAAGGCAGGAAGCCACCGGCAAGGACCACCATGCACCATGAAATGGTGACGCTGCGCCAGGTTCTGAAAACAGCGATCCGGCATGGATGGCTCGCTAGCTTGCCCGACATGTCGATACCGTACGGGGCTTCTGGGAAGATCGTGCATCGGGCATGGTTCTCGCCGGAGGAATATCGACGGCTGTACGAAGCCACGCGCAGCCAAGCACGGGCGGCGAGAGGCAAGTCGTGGCAATGGGCAGCGAGCCAGCTGCACGACTACGTGTTGTTCATGGCCAATACCGGCCTGCGACCGGACGAGGCCAACAATCTTGAATATCGGGATGTGTCGATCGTCGAAGATGACTCGACCGGCGAGACGATCCTGGAGATCGAAGTCCGCGGGAAGCGCGGCGTCGGCTACTGCAAGAGCACCACGGGTGCTGTACGTCCGTTTGAGCGTTTAGTGACACGGAATACACCGCAACCAATCGATCGCGTGTTTCCGGCGAATCACAAGAAGCAATTCAATAAGGTTCTTGAGGAGCAAAACCTGCAATTTGATCGGAGCGGCAATCGCCGAACCGCCTATAGCCTGCGCCATACGTATATTTGTCTGCGACTGTTGGAGGGAGCGGACATCTACCAGATTGCGAAAAACTGCCGTACCAGCGTTGAGATGACCGAGCGCTATTACGCTTCGCATATAAAGACGAGCCTCGACGCCGCCGCCATCAATGTGATGAAGCCGCGAGGTTATTCGGTTGGCCAAAGGGCTGCCGACAGAGAGCGCACGCCGGGCGCGACAGAGGTGTCGCGGCCCGTCGTGGCACGTCGTAGCAAGTCGCGACAGGTCGCGCCGAGCCGCGACCGGGATGTGTAGAATTAATACGTAGCGCTTGTGCCGTCTGAGGGAGGTAGCGTAATTTTGAGAAGATTAGGTGCGAGACTAGGTCAAAGGACACATGGCTGAGCGCGACGAAATCGTGATAGTACTGCTTGGGCTTGCGGCCGTCCAGACGTTGTAGGCGCGGCACGATTGATTGCTTCAGCCGGTTCTGCGGCCGATTGAACGACAGGTAATGCTTGGAGAGGTCGCGCGCACGGATTGCGATCTCGTCAGACGACATCGGCGAAACCCTTGCGCGTCTTTTGGAACCAGAAAAAACCGGACATCGCGATCAAAAGTGCAGCAGCGCTGTAGAGCCCAAGCGCGGCGCAGGCCGGGGCCCTTCCCCAGATGAGCACATTGCGCGCCTCCTCTACCGGAAGGGCGATCGGATTGAAGACCAGAAAAGGCCGCAGCCATTCGGGAAGCGCGCTCGAAGGAAAGAAGATCGGCGACAAGAACATCAGCGCGGTTACCGCAGTGCCGAGGAACTGCGTGATGTCGCGGATATACACGCCGAGCGCGGCAAGGAACCAAGCGAGCCCAAGGATCAGCAAGCAAAAAGGGGTCAGCACGAGGGACAGCAATATCGCCGTCACCGGCACGCCCCCATGACGAGCAAAACAAAGGAGAACAGCACGGTCATGCTCACCAGGGTGTCGAATAGCGCTGAGCTAAGCGCGACCACCGGCAGGATCTCGAGCGCGAAGACGATCTTCTTGACGTAATTGACGTTTCCTAGAACGAGACCAGGCGCCCGGTTGATCGCTTCGCCGAAAAGTTGAAATATAACGAGTCCGGCAAATAAAATGACAGCAAATTCGGTCACCGGTGCTCTGCCCCCGCGCCGCCATCCGGCGGCATCCATCGCGCCCCGAAAATGGCGCCGAACACGAAAGTGTAGACCGCCAGCATAAACAGAGTGGCGTCAACAACGGCCAGAGCACGCCAAGTGCCGAACCACGGTAGCTACTGAGTATTTCGCGACGTGCGAGCTGCAGCGCGAGAGATGCTCTGGACCTCGAGCCTCGCAAGCACATTGCTCGTAAGTAGATGAATCTTCTACCATACAATCATATTGTGACGAACGCCCCATTGCTGGTATCATGGCGTATTACAGCTGCAAAGAGGCAATGATAATCTGAAGCTGCTCTTAGAGGTGGGGCGTGCTGTTGGTTGCCGGCGGCGCGGGTTTCATCGGGTCGAATATCGTCGATGATTGGCTCGGGAACACGTCCGAGCCGATCATTAATATCGATAAGCTGACCTATGCCGGAAATCTCAAGAATCTTGCTCAGGCGCTCCAGAGCGAGCGCCATTATTTCGTCAAGGCCGATATCGCGGACATTCACGCCATATTGCACGTTCTGGCAAAATACCGGCCGCGTGCCATACTCAATTTCGCCGCGGAGAGTCATGTCGATCGTTCGATCAAGGATCCTGACGGCTTCATTCAAACAAACATCGTCGGCGCGTACCGGCTTCTGAAGGCCGCGTTGGCCTATTGGAGCCACGTGTCTGCGGACCGACAAGCATCGTTCCGCTTCCTCCAGGTGTCGACCGATGAAGTCTTTGGGTCGCTCGGAGAGGCCGATCCGCCATTCAGTGAGACGACGGCGTACGCCCCGAATAATCCCTACGCGGCGAGCAAAGCTGCGGCGGATCATATGGCGCGTGCATTCCGATCGACTTACGGACTTCCCATCCTGACGATCAATTGTTCCAACAATTACGGTCCACGGCAATTCCCGGAGAAACTCATTCCGCTCGTTATCCATAATGCTTTTAATGATAGACCTATTCCGGTTTACGGCAATGGGCGTAATGTGCGTGACTGGCTGTATGTGGCGGACCACTGCTCGGCTATTCCCGCCGTTCCACGGTGGTGCGCGCCCACGTCTCGGCCGCGGGGGCGAAGGGGGGCAAGACGATCAGGCGCTCGGCCGTTCGCGTGGCGACTTCTAAACCAAAATCCACCTCAAGGTCGACCTCGACGGCTTGCCGCTCGCGTTCCATCTGACCGGAGGCGAAGCCAGCGATAGCCGCAACTTCGAACTCCTGCTCGACATCGGACCCGATATCTGGCCGCGCGCCCCCATCACCGACAAAGGTTACGTAGTGCTATAGCGAAAACGTAGTTCGCATTTTCGACTCGCGTGGCCCGCCAGCCTTCGCAGCTAATAGAGCGAAGCGAGGTTAGCGAGAAGTCTGCCCGCCTATGCGCTGCCCGCCGAGCCGCGCGAGAAACAGAAGCTGACCCGACCTAGCAGGCCGCTGAAAAACGGCTGATGCTGCAGCTTCATCCTTCGAGACGCTCGCGACGCTCGCTCCTCAGGATGAGGAATTCCAATGAATTAGCCTCACCCTGAGGAGGGCCGAAAGGCCCGTCTCAAAGGGTCGTCAGCCCTTTTTCAGCAGCCTGCTAGAAACAGAACGCTCTGGGCCCTCCGCCTCTAAGCGCGGCACAACGTAGAAGCCGAATGGTCAACTGCCGACTTCAACCACGCGCCGGAGCGGAGCTTCTTTGATCATCAGGAGGCCACCATCGATGCCGACCGCGCGCTGCGATAAACTTGTAGCAATTTGTTGTTCGCCGCGTCTAAGCTACTCGATGGCGCAAACAGGAACACCACAACTCTGCAGCAAAATGCAGGCGCCGGACAGGGTGGAAAGGGAACGCCTGCCACATATGGAGGGTGGCGATCATGACAAAGGATCAGAAGACAAGCGAACCGTGGCGCGTCGGTGTCTTGTTCTCCCGCTCCGGCTTCATGGCCGTGATCGAGGAGACGCAGCTCCGCGGCACTATGACGGCGATCGATGAGATCAACGATGCCGGCGGCATCAACGGTCGCCCGATCGAGCCGGTTCTTTACGACCCTTCCTCTGAGCCCTCCGCCTTCGGGCGCTATGCCAAGAAGCTGATGGTGGACGATGGCGTCACCACCATCTTCGGCTGCTACACCTCGAGCAGCCGCAAGGCGACTCTGCCGGTGGTGGAGCGCCTCAACGGCTTGCTCTGGTATCCCACGCTCTACGAAGGCTTCGAATTCTCGCCCAACGTCATCTACACCGGCGCGGCGCCGAACCAGAACAGCATGGCCCTCTGTCGCTTTCTCATGGCGCACTACGGCAAGCGGTTCTTCTTCATCGGCTCCGACTACATCTATCCGCGCGAGTCGAACCGCATCATGCGGGAGTTCCTGCGCGAGAGCGGCGGCGAGGTGGTGGGTGAGCGCTACGTCAACCTGCGCGGAAAGCGAGAAGAATTCATTCCTATAATGAAGGAGGTGGAGAACCGCCGGCCCGACGTCATCTTCTCCACGGTTGTCGGCGACGGCACCATCTTCCTTTATCAGACCTATGCCGACTTCGGGCTCGATCCCAAAGTCATGCCGATCGCCAGCCTGACCACGGCCGAGGCGGAGATCCGCGCCATGGGCTGCGACGTTGGCGAGGGGCATATCACGGCGGCGCCCTACTTCGACGGGCTGAACACCAAGTTCTCCGAAGCCTTCAAGAGCCTCTACCGTCGGCGCTATGGAGAGGACGAGCTGACCAATATGTGCGTCGAGGCGGCCTACTTTCAGATGCACATTTTCGCCAAGGCGCTCAGGCGGACCAACTCCATGGACACCGACCTGCTGCGGACCATGGTGCTCAATACCGAGTTCGATGCGCCGCAGGGCCGCGTGTCGATCAACCCGCAGTACGGCCACGCGGACCTCTGGACGCGGATCGGCAAGGCGAACCGCAGGGGCCAGTTCGAAATCCAGTACGAGTCGCCTTCGCGCATCAGCGCGGACCCCTATCTGATCGGCTACGGCCGCTGCACGGCCCTTGGATAGCGCGTTGGATCGTCGGAAGCTCACTCTCCCGAACAAACCGCAGGACCGCAGCGCGGCATCCAAACCCGAGACCGATGCTCTACGCCGCGGGCGCGCCCTCGAACGTTTGAGCGTCGGTGTCGTCACCGCCGATGATGCCACAGGGAAAGATCTTCTGCGCGCGCTGCAGCGCACGCGCGCGGCCGTACAGCACGTGACGCCGGATCCCGGGCCGCTGCCCGCGAGCTTTGATGTCCTCTACTGCGATCTTTGCAGCAGCCTGCCGCAGCGACTTCCCTGGGTCACTGGAGAGCCGACCTCGGCGCTTGTCCTCGTGGTGCGGCCCTCGCAGAGCTTCGAGCTCTCGCTTCTGGAGCACTGCGCGCCGCATGGAATCGTGCACTTGCCGATCGCGCCGCAAGCGGCGCTGACCAGCCTGTCGATCGCCTATGGCTTGTTTCGCTACGAACGGCGGCTGCGCCAGCGAATCGAGAAGCTGGACGACAACCTGCGCACCACCCGCACCGTCGAGCAGGCCAAGCTGATCCTGATGCGGAGCAAGGGCTTGTCGGAAGAAGACGCCTACAATCACCTGCGGAAGCAGGCGATGCATCGCCGGGTCAGCATCGGGGCACTCGCCTCGGCCATCGTTGACACGCAAGACCTTATTGGTTAGCGTTTGTTTTGGTGGCAACGGCGCCACCCAAAATTTGATCGGCAAGGACGCGACCCACTCTTCAGCACTGAGCGTGCTGGCAGTGGGTTTTTTTGGTTCGCACGTCGGACAATCGCGGACCGGCCGACGCAGCGATGCCGCCGCCAAAAAATCGAGCTTTGGCAATGATGCCCCAATGCGAATCGGCGCGGGACCGCGCCGCGCGGCGTTGGGGCTTTTCTATTTCTGGAGGCACAGATGGCAATCAAGAGGCGCACGTTTCTCAAGGGCTCCATCGCCGCCGGCGCGTTCTATGCAAGCGGCTTCCCGCACGTCTGGATCAAAGATCACTCGCAGGCCTACGCGGCCGACGGCGAGATCAAGGTTGGCGTACTGTTCTCGCTGACCGGCACAACCGGCATCATCGAGGAATCGCTCAACAAGGCGACGCTCTTGGCGATCGAAGAGATCAACGACGCCGGTGGCATCAACGGCATGAAGATCGTTCCCATCGTCGAAGACCCGGCGTCCGATCCGGCGACCTTCGCCGAGAAGGCGCGCAAGCTGGTGCTCGGCGACCGCTGCGTCAGCGTCTTCGGCTCCTACACCTCGGCCAGCCGCAAGGCGGTGCTGCCGGTCTTCGAGAAGCGCAAAAACCTCTACTGGTACCCGACGCTCTACGAAGGGCGGGAGTGCTCGAAGAACGTCATCTATACCGGCGCCGTGCCGAACCAGCAGCAGGACGAGTTCGTCCCCTGGCTCTTCGAGAAGTTCGGCAAGCGCTGGTACCTCATCGGGTCCAACTACATCTACCCGAAGGAAGAGAACAACTACTGCAAGAAGCTTCTGGCTGGGCTCGGCGGTGAGGTCGTCAACGAGGAGTATGTTCCCCTTGGCCACTCCGAATTCTCGTCGGTTATCAACAAGTTCCGCAACGAGAAGCCGGATGTGATCTTCTCGACGGTCGTCGGTGACTCGGTGGTCGCGCTGCACCGCCAGTACCGCGCCGCCGGGCTCGACCCGGAGACCATGCCGATGGCCAGCCTCACCACCTCGGAGAACGAGGTGGCGGCGATGGGCGGCGACGCCGCCGCCGGCCACTTCACCTCGGCGCCCTACTTCATGGTCTGGGAGTCGCCGGAGAACGAGGCTTTCGTGCGCGCCTACCGCGACCGCTGGGGCAAGGACAAGGTGACCCACTTCGTCTCCGAGCCCTCCTACTTCCAGGTCTACATGTTCAAGCAGGCGGTCGAGAAGCTCGCGCCGAGCGACATCACCCCGGACAACATCCGCGAGGCCGTGAAGGGCGTGGAGCTGACGGCGCCGCAGGGTCCGGTGCGCCTCGACCCGGCAACGCTTCACACCTACCTCTGGCCGAAGATCGGCGTCTGCAAGTCCGACGGGCAGTTCGAGATCCTGCAGCAGTCGAGCGAGTGGCTCGAGCCGGTGCCCTACAAGGCCTATCCCAATCAGGTCTGCACCGAAAACGGCTTGAGCGAGGTCTGAGCCGGCCGGACGCCGGCCGGGCGTCAGCCTCAAGAGGTCCCGGGGCTCTGCTCGTCATCCCCGGGACCGCTCCAGCAACGAAGCCACGCACATATGGACGCTGTTCTTCCGCAGTTGATTACTGGGCTCAGCATCGCCTCGATCCTGCTCCTCGTGGCGCTTGGCCTCGCCATCATTTACGGCACCACCGGGGTCATCAATCTCGCCCACGGCGAGTTCGTGATGCTCGGGGCCTACTCGGCCTGGATGCTGCAGACCATCATCGGGCTCGGGCTGCTGCAAAGCCTGGTGGTCATCTTCCTGATGGTGGCCTTGCTCGGCTGGCTCGTCGAGCGCGGGGTCATCCGGCACCTCTACAAACGGCCGCTCGACACCATACTGGCCACCTGGGGCATCGGCGTGATCGCTCAGCAGGCTATTCGGCTGACCGTCGGCGGCGAGCTGCGCTACGTCGAGATGCCATCGCTGCTGGCGGGCAGCGTGCCGGTCTTCGGGGTCCAGACCTCGGTCTTTCGCATCTTCATCCTGGTCCTAGCCGCGGCTCTCTTCGGGCTCACCTGGTACCTGATGTACCGCACCGACATTGGCATGAAGCTGCGGGCAATCACCCAGGACCGGGAGGTCGCGAGCTGCTTCGGCATCAACAGCCGGCGCATCTACAGCTTGACCTTCGCCTACGGCGCCGGTCTCGCCGGACTGGCCGGTGCCCTGGTCTCACCGCTCAAGAGCGTGTCGCCTGAGATGGGCGCGACCTACGTCGTCGACGCCTTCATGGTGGTGGTGCTCGGTGGTGTCGAGAGCCTTATCGGCACCATCGTCAGCTCGGCCATCCTCGGCCAGCTCACCGGCTTCCTGGCTTTCTATAGCAACGACACGATGGCCAAGGCGGTGACGCTGCTGTCCATCGTCATTCTCATCCGCTTCCGGCCGCAGGGCCTGTTCTCGAAGAAGGTCCGCGCATGACGGCACGACCCACTGCCTTGCTGAGCCGCTGGGAGGGCGCCCGTTAGATGTCGCGGCGCACCCTTATCCAGCTCTGCGTCTATGGGGCGGTCTGCCTGGCCATCCTCCTGGTGCCGACATTCGTCGACAATGCCTTCATTCTCAACAAGTACGGCCGCTACCTGGTGTTCGGCATCCTGGCCATCGCGCTTAGCCTGTCATGGGGCTACACGGGGATCCTCAACCTCGGCCAGGCGACCTGCTTCGGCCTCGGCTCCTATTGCATGGCCATGGCGCTGAAGCTGCGGACCGTGCCGGTGCACACCGGCTCCGAGGGCCTGCCCGACTTCATGGTCTGGAACAACGTGGAGACGCTGCCCTGGTTTTGGGTGCCGTTCCACTCGCTGAGCTTCGCCCTGATCGCCGGCATCGCGGTGCCGGTGCTCTTCGCCATGCTGCTCGGCTGGTTCATGTTCCGCGGCCGCATCACCGGCGTCTACGTCGCCATCATCACGCTGGCGACCATGGTCGTGGTCAACCTGCTGATCATCGATCAGCAACGCTTCACCGGCGGCTTCAACGGCATCACCGATTTGGCCCAGCTCGAGATCATGGGTTTCACCTTCGATGCCTACGGCAGATCCTCCTACTATCTGATCGCGGGGACGCTGACGGTCTGCCTGTTCTTCGCGCTGGCCGTGACCAAGAGCAAGACGGGCCTGATCATGCAGGCCATCCGCGACAATGAGGGTCGCGTCCGCTACTTCGGCTACGACGTAGCCTTCTACAAGATCTTCGCCTTCTCCGTCTCTGCTGGCATCGCCGGTGTCGCGGGCATGCTCTACACCATCGTCATGGAGTTCGCCTCGCCGACCTTCCTCGGCGTCTCGCTCAGCCTTTCCGTGGTGATCTGGTGTGCCGTCGGCGGCCGGCAGAGTCTCTTGGGGGCGATGCTCGGCGCCATCTTCGTGACCGGCATGCAAGGCGCGCTCTCCGAGTCCGAAGCCTTCCTCGACACCTGGATGCTGATCATGGGCTTCGTCTTCGTGTTGGTGGTGCTGCTGCTGCCCAAGGGGCTGGCCGGCGCGGTCGAGATGCTGGTCGACCGCCTGTTCAAGCACGAGAAGCCGCAGAGCGAGCGCACAGCCCTTTCGCAGGCGGCCAGTCAGACGGGGCCGGCGCAATGACCGACCGCCCACACGACGACCACCTGGTCATGCGCGACATCCTGGTCAGCTTCAACGGCTTCCACGCCATCGAGGGCTTCAACTTCGCAGTCGGCAGGGGCGAGCTGCGCTGCCTGATCGGGCCGAACGGCGCCGGCAAGACCACGGCGCTCGATCTCATCTGCGGCAAGATCAAGGTCACTGCCGGCAACATCCTCTTCAAGGGCAAGAGCCTGAACAAGCTGGAAGAGCACCAGATCGCTCAGGCCGGCATCGGCCGCAAGTTTCAGGTGCCGAGCGTCTTCAAGGAACTGACAATGCGCGAGAACCTGGAGGTCGCCTACTGCAAGAGCAACAGCGTTCTCGCCAACGCCTTTCGCTTCGGCCACCGCTCGGAGGACGACAGCTTCGAGAAGCTGGCCGAGCTGGTCGGTCTCCAGGACGCTTTGGACCGCAGCGCCGGCGAGCTATCCCACGGGCAGACCCAGTGGCTGGAGATTGCCTTGCTGCTGGCCCAGGACCCGGAGCTCATTCTGATGGACGAGCCGACGGCCGGCATGACCCATCACGAGACGCAGAAGACAGCCAAGCTCTTCAATCGCTTGAAGGGCAACCACACGCTGATCGTCGTCGAGCATGACATGGGCTTCGTGAAAGAAATCGGCGATGTCATCTCGGTTATGCATCAAGGCAAGATGCTGGCGCAAGGATCGGTCTCAGAGATCGAGCAGAACGCCGCGGTGAAGGACGCCTACCTCGGCTCGGGAGGCATCAGCGGTGCTTGAGCTCAGCAACGTCGACGCCTTCTACGGCAACAGCCGCGCGCTGCAGGACGTCTCGATGTCGGTCGACGACGGCGAGTTCGTCAGCATTCTCGGCCGCAACGGCGTCGGCAAGACGACCTGCATGCGGGCGGTGATGGGTTTGATGGACCGCACCACCGGCAGCATCAAGCTGGACGGCGCCGAGCTCGTCGACAAGGACACCCACGAGCGCGCCCGCGCCGGCATCGGCTACGTGCCACAAGGTCGCGGCATCCTCCCGCGCTTCACCGTGCGCGAGAACCTGCGCATGGGCACCTTCGCGACTAAGGATGGCAACCGTGAGCTCGATGCCTGGATCTTCGAGCTCTTTCCCATCCTCAAGGATTTCCTCGACCGGCCCGGCGGCAACCTCTCCGGCGGTCAGCAGCAGCAGCTTGCGATCGGACGCGCGCTGCTGACCCAGCCGAAGGTCATCCTCTTGGACGAACCGACCGAGGGCATCCAGCCGAACATCGTCGAGCAGATCGAAGAGGTGCTGGTGCAGCTCAACCGGGAGCACCGCATGACCGTGGTGCTGGTCGAGCAGAACGTCGCCTTCGCCCGCCGCGCCTCGCAGCGCTTCGTCATCCTCGACCGCGGCGCCGTCGCCGCGCAAGGCGCGGTCGATGAGCTGAGCGACGAACTCGTTCACCGGCACATGGCTGTTTAGGCCAAAGGGCAGATCGATTGCCCGCAACCCGCCCCGAGTAAGGAGAGTGAAATGTACCACGGAGATATTTCCAGCAGTCACGACACGGTCGGCGTCGCGGTCGTCAACTACAAGATGCCGCGGTTGCACACCAAGGATCAGGTGCTTGAAAACGCGCGCAACATCGCGACCATGATGGAAGGCATGAAGGTCGGCCTGCCCGGCATGGACCTTGTCATCTTCCCCGAGTACAGCACCCACGGGATCATGTACGACGAAAAGGAGATGTACGAGACCGCCTCGGAGTGCCCGGGCGAGGAGACCGAGATCTTCGCGGAGGCCTGTCGCAAGATCAACGTCTGGGGCGTCTTCTCGCTGACCGGCGAGCGCCACGAGGAGCATCCCAACAAGGCGCCCTACAACACCCTCATCCTGATGAACAACAAGGGCGAGATCGTTCAGAAGTACCGCAAGATCATGCCTTGGGTGCCGATCGAGGGCTGGTATCCCGGCAACTGCACCTACGTCTCCGAAGGCCCCAAGGGCCTGAAGATCAGCCTGATCATCTGCGACGACGGCAACTATCCGGAGATCTGGCGGGACTGTGCCATGAAGGGCGCCGAGCTCATCGTGCGCTGCCAGGGCTACATGTACCCCTCCAAGGAGCAGCAGGTCACCATGGCCAAGGCCATGGCCTGGGCCAACAACACCTACGTCGCGGTAGCCAACGCGACCGGCTTCGACGGCGTCTACTCGTACTTCGGCTATTCGGCGATCGTTGGCTTCGACGGCCGCACCCTGGGCCAGTGCGCGGAAGAGGAGAACGGCATCCAGTACGCCCAGCTCTCCACCTCCGCCATCCGCGACGCGCGCAAGAACATGCAGTCGCAGAATCACCTCTTCAAGCTGCTGCACCGCGGCTACACCGGCATGATCAAGTCCGGCGACGGTGACCGCGGCATGGCGGCGTGCCCTTACGAGTTCTACAGCAAGTGGGTGAACGATCCCGAGGGCACCCGGGAGATGGTCGAAGCCATCACCCGCACCACGGTTGGCACCGAGGAGTCGCCGATCGAGGGCATTCCCAACCAGAAGACCGCCCATCGTTGATGGGATTGCTGCCGGCAGGGGCGTCGCCAGGACGCCTCTGCTTTTTTCGCATAGACTGACGAGCGTTTATCTGGATAGCGGCCGGCGAGGATGCCGTGCCGCTCAGTGAACAAGTGTTGAAACGTGACGGATTTGGACGACTACCGGCTGCTTGAGGAGCCCTACTACAAGGCCATCGGCAACGAGGTCGCGCTCTTCGAGGCGACCTATGAGAACCGTATGCCGATGATGCTGAAAGGCCCCACCGGCTGTGGCAAGACGCGCTTCATCGAGCACATGGCCTGGCGGCTCGGCAAGCCGCTGATCACCGTGTCCTGCCATGAGGACATGACGGCCTCCGACCTCGTCGGGCGCTTTCTGCTCGATGTGGAGGGCACCGTTTGGCATGACGGTCCGCTGACTCAGGCGGTCAGGTACGGCGCCATCTGCTATCTCGACGAAATCGTCGAGGCGCGGCAGGACACCACGGTGATCATTCACTCGCTCACCGACGACCGCCGCATGCTGCCGCTGGAGAAGAAGAGCGAGGTGGTGCGGGCTCACCCGGACTTTCATTTGGTCATTTCCTACAACCCCGGTTACCAGAGTGTGCTCAAGGACCTGAAGGAGTCTACCAAGCAACGCTTCGGCGCCATCGCCTTCAACTATCCGGAGCAGGCTCTGGAAGCCGAGATCGTCTGCCACGAGTCGGGGGTCGAGCGCGGCGTGGCCTCGACCCTGGTCAAGATCGCCCAGCGCTCCCGGAACTTGCGCGGACATGGGCTCGACGAAGGGGCTTCGACCAGAATGCTGATTCACGCGGGGCAGCTCATCGCGCGCGGCGTGCCGCTCGGCGAAGCCTGCGAAGTCGCCCTGGTGCTGCCGATCACCGATGACCCGGATATCAGGGACGCGCTAAACTCGTCGATCGCCGCCTGCGCCTGACGAGGCTGGCCATGACGCCATGACGGTTACGCAGCTCAAGCAGCTGCTGCAGATCGGCAGCGGCTCGGATGAGGTGGAACCCTCGATCCTGACCGAAGAGGTCCGCGCCGTCTTCGACGAAACGGAGATCGCGCGTTGGCTGCGCGCCTCGCGCAAGCTGGAGCAGGCCGGCTATGGCTACAGCGTGGTGCGCCGCTATGTGCGCCACTCGGTTGCCGTAGGTCGCCTGGTCAGTCCCATCGCCGCCATCGACCTGGCCGACGCGGTCTCGATCCTGGCGATCAAGTCGGGCCTCCCGACGGCGGAGAAGCTGCCGGCGGCGGCCGAGCGGGCGGCGGAGCGCCTCAAGAACGATCAGCTCTACCACGCTTGGCTCGGGCTGATGCAGCGGGTTGCCGCCATTGCGCCGGAGTCCATGGCCTCGCTCTTGGGGCGCATGGACTACCTCATGACCCACCTCAACGTCTCTCGCCTGGAGGCCTGGGTCCTTGCCGGCGTGCGCGCCAGCGGTGGCGACCCGGAGCGCCGCTTGCGCTTCTTCGAGTTCATCGATCCCGAGGCGGAGCGCTGGCTACAGCGGGAAGCCGGCGAAGTCATCTTCGCCGATGTCGAACGGCGCCTGAAGATCTACCTCGCCGCCCTTTGGGGCCTCCATAACCCCATGAGGGAGCCGCCGATCAACGCACCGGTGGTGGCGCGGCGCCGCTCCAGCTTCGACCGCGGCATCATTCGTCTGCCGACCTCCTATACGGGCTTTCGCGGCCAGGACGCGGAAGACCTCTACCGCGCGGCTGTCGCCCATGTCGGCGCCCACCTGGTCTTTTCCGGCGAACGCTATCCGTTGAAGAAGCTCAAGCCAGTGCAGGTTGCCCTGGTCTCCTTGATCGAGGACGCCAGGGTTGAGCAGCTCGCGATACGGCAGTTTCCCGGCCTCCGGCGGCTATGGCTGCAGTTTCATATCGCGCAGGCGACGGGTGCGCTGACTGCGCCGAGCCTCCTCGCCCGGCTTTCGCGGGCCCTGATCGACCCGGACTTCAGCGACGTGGACGGCTTCGTCCGACGGGGGCGGGCGCTGTTTTACGCCCGCGAGGCGGACTGGGAAGACCCGCAACTCAGCCGGGAGCTCGGCGGTCTGCTCGGCAACACCCTCGGGCAGATGCGCATCCAGTTCAACGCGCGCACCTATGTGGTGGAGCCGTCCTACCGCGACGACAACCTCGGTCTCTGGGACTTCGACGAGGATCTGTCGCAGGAAACCTTGGAGGCGGAACAGCTCTTCGATTCCGTGTGCATCGAGCAACAGGACGAGGAGGACGAGACGCCGCCCGACCGCGAGCGCGAGGAGGTCGAGGAGGTCCCCGACGAGGAACAGCCGCAGGCGCGCTCGCGCAGCATCGAGGTCGACGGTATCCCGGTCGCGCGCTACCCAGAGTACGACTACGTGACCGGGCGGGAGCGCCCGGAGTGGACCACGATCATCGAGTATCTGCCGCCGCCGGGCTCGGCCGAAGCCATCGACAACTTCCTCGCCGAGCGCAGCGACGTGGTCAACCGCATCTCCAACCTGATCAACGCGGCGCGGGTCGGCCGTCACCAACGGCACAAGCGACAAATGGAGGGAGAGTATCTCGACATCGACGCCACCATCGAGGCGGCGATCAGCTGCCGTGCCGGGGAGACGCCGGACCCGCGGGTCTACGGGCGTTGGGAACGGCGCGAGCGTAACCTCTCCATCCTGGCGCTGCTCGACATCTCCGAGTCGACCCGGGACAAGGTGCTCGGCTCGGAGCTCTCGGTTCTCGACCTGGAGCGCCAGGCGACGGCGCTCTTGGCGCACGCCATGTCCGGCATCGGTGATCCCTTTGCGCTAGCCGCCTTCTGCTCGGACCGCCGCGAAGCCGTGCACTACTACCGGGTCAAGGACTTCTCCGTACCCTACGACTCTCTCTCGAAGGCCCGGCTTGCCGGCCTGGAAAGCGGCTTGTCGACGCGCATCGGCGCGGCCATGCGCCATGCCGCCACCGACCTGGAGCGCCAGCTGACGCACCGGAAGCTGTTGCTGGTCGTGACCGACGGTGAGCCTTCGGATGTCGACGTCACCGACCGCAAGTATCTGGTGGAAGACGCGCGCAAGGCCGTGCAGTCCTTGTCGCAAAAGGGCATAGACGTTTTCTGCGTCGGGTTGGACTCCGGCGGGGATAGCTATCTGACCCGCGTCTTCGGGCGCCGCAGCGTGGTGCAGATCGACCGCCTCGAGTCCTTGCCGGAGAAGCTGCCGCTGCTCTACCTGCGCCTAACGAACTGAGGCGATACACAGGGAATACTCGGACCGATCACCGCTCAGTTTCTCGTGTGCTCTCTGCGGCGGCTTCCTCCACATGCCCCTTGCCGAGCACGCGGGCCGCTTGGAAAACTATGGGGTCGATGGGGGTTTTCACGTCGCAATTCGTGCACTCCAGACAGGCTGGGATGATCCGGCCCTCGCCGCGGCCATGGCCGGCGGGCGCAAGCCGTGGCCGCCGTCGGGAGCGGACGGGTGGTTGGAAGACGAGCTGACGGCGGTGCGACTGCGGGTTCTTGAGGCCGGCGGGCGGACGGAGGAATACCTGAATCTCGCCCGCGCGGCGCGAGCGCACACTGACTACGCGGCCATGCTGGTCAAGCTTCAGCGGACGGCCGAGGCGGTCAAATACGCACTCAAATCGTTCAAGCGCCCCGATCAGGCGTTGGCGCTTGCCGAGGTGCTCCGCGAGGCGGCGGCACACGATGAGGCGCTGAAGATCGCTGATGCGGACGCTCGGCATTGTAGCATCCGATGAAGTCGTCGAAACTGGCCGGCTGCTGGAGGAGGTCTGGCGCGGCCGGTCGGGTGGTCTCGATCTTCAAGGTGAGATGCATACGCTCGTGGCGGCCGTTCTGCTGCGGATGGCCGGGCTTGATGCGCTCAATCTCGATGCCGAGCCGCAGCCACCAGACCGACAGGCGCGACAGCCCGAACAGGGCATGGGGGCTGGCGAAGGGAACGCCGTTATCGGTGCGGATTGCGCTGGGCAGACCGAACTCCTTGAAGACGCTCTCGAACACACTGAAGGCATAGGCTTCTTTGGTGGAATGCAGCGCCTCGCAGGCGAGGAGATAGCGGCTGGCGAAGTCGGTGATGGTGAGCGGATAGCAATAGCGCCGGTCGGCGAGCATGAACTCGCCCTTGTAGTCGGCGCACCACAGATCGTTTGGCTGGCGTGCCATCGACAGCGGCGTTCCCCGGGCGCGATGGCGGCGTATCTTTCGGCGTTTGACCAACCCGTGGCGGTCGAGCACCGCATGCACGGTCGAGATCGCCGGCCTGTGCACATCCGGATAGAGCCGTGCCAGCCGCTCCCTGATCTTCGGTGCGCCCCAGGCCGGCTTCTCCCGCTTCAGCCGGACGATCAGCGTCTCGATCTGCACCGGCAACTGGTTGGCGTGCCGGTAGGGACGGCGCGAGCGATCGGTGAGCCCCTCGACGCCGCAGTCGCGGTAGCGCTTGAGGATTTTGTAGCCGGTCTTGCGTGAGATCGAGAACTCCTCGCACAGCCGAGCCATCGGCTCGCCGTCCAGCATTCGCGCAATGAACTTCACCCGCTCGTCCATGACGTGACACTCCTTCCACGGTACCTCTGCTCTCCCGCAAAGGGCCAAAAGTGTCACCCATGTCTCCGGTATCAAATGTCCCCCCTCTCTCAGGAAGGGCATCAATAAATTAGCGAGAAGAGCGCGGGTTGCGCCGGGATCAAACTCACCAGAAACTCACCAATAGAGCGAGCGCGATGTCGCGTGATCGGCGGCGGGATAGCGATCCAAGTCAAATACTCGCGAGCGAACAGCCTGGGGCAGTCGTGAATGCGCATGACTGGCGTGACTTCGTCGATGCGCCGAAAGTGAGAGTAGGGCGGGACGGTCCGCGACGGGTTGTGTGGGTCGAGAGAGGGTCTCGGCCGGCCCGTCGCGGAGAAGATCCATGCCGAAGTCCGTTCCTAAGATCGCGCTCTCAAGCTCGCGCGACATTCCCTTCAACCGTCTGGTGCTGAGCCAGGCCAATGTCCGCCGCATCAAGGCCGGCGTCTCGATCGAAGAGCTCGCCGAGGACATTGCCCGCCGTACGCTGCTCCAGAGCTTCACAGTGCAGCCCATTTTCGACGACAAAGGCGCCGAAACCGGCATGTTCGAAGTGCCGGCCGGCGGCCGCCGGTTCAAGGCGCTCGAACTGCTGATCAAGCAGAAGCGGCTCGCCCGCACCGCGCCGATTCCATGCGTGGTGCGCACCGTGGACCAGTCGAGCACACCGGGTACCTTCCAGCGGGTGTCGCCGACGCCGTCTCCGGCGATCCGCTGAACGGCGCCGACAAGCTCATGGTCGAAAATGCGGCCATAGTCTGGGCCGGTGACGGCGCGCAGTTCGGTGCGCCTATCCTCCGTTTCCAGCGTCTTGACCTGCTCGGCGCGGTGATTGGTCAGGCCATACTGCAGGTTTATCCCGGCGACCGGCGCGGGAAGCTGGCGCAGATAAGCGGCGGGAGCGCCCGCCAGCGCGGCGAGCTGGCCGAAGCTCCAATGGGTCGGCGCGATCGGCGCCTCGGCGTCCGGCAGAACCAGTGCCAGCTTTTCGGGATCGTCGCGGTGCGCTTCGACGCGGATCGCGGCGCTCTCCACCGTCCGCGTATGACTGCGCTCGGCCCTACGCTTCACCGAGGCGTAGAGCTCGGACAGCGACAGGTACTTCTCGTCGTCGGGCCGTGAAAACCATTCCGAGGATACGCGACCGACACGGTCGCCGCGGTTCACATCCACCTTGTAGCTGCCGCTTGCGGCGCAGCCGCCGCCGAGAACCTCAAGATTCGTCATGGGATCAACTCCGTGACGGGCGGCCGAAAGCCTCTTTCTCGACCTTCAAACCCGTCGCGGCAAACCCGATCCGCACTCTCACTCTAAACGGGCGTTGCGGGGATCTCCCAGGCGCTGGCACAGGAATGCGGGTGCGTCGAGCGGTTGAATCGCCTGCATGTCCGTCGCGAGGTCGCGCGCGGCCTGCGCCGTAGAAGACGGCAGTGCACGTGCGTCAGTGGAAAGATCGAGGCTGATGATCATCTCCTCCCCCGATCAGCTCGCCCGAATCGCATCGTCTTTCGACACGTTCGTGGGTTTAGCCGCAACCAAGGGCTGAGTTATCGTACGCCGCTGTGGTAGAAGGGGCAGTAGCAAAGCGAGGTCCGTGCACTGATTGGCGTGGTAGGGGAAAGGTTTGAACGGAGGCGCGCCAATACAGGTCGCCGCGGATTTCGAGGCGACCGATGATCTGCTTTGGCAGGCCGTCGCCGGTCGGCTGCCAAACCTCGGGCGGGTGACGCTCTGCCGATCGGGCAGGATAGGGCCGCTGGTCGAGTTGGCGATCGCCGCAGCCATGTTGCCCGACGGCTATCGCGCCATTGCGGTCGAGCCCCCAGTGTTTCATCAGATTGTCGGCGCGCTGAGCGACGGCGTAATCAGTGGCGCGGGTATCCGTGACCGCGCGGGCGCGTTTCCATTGTCGCGTTTTGACCCCGACGACCTCGGGTCCGGCGGATTGGTTTGGGATCAGTGGGCTAAACATGCCGAGAATTCGGCTGTCGCGGCAGGTCTCCCTCGGGGACTGGCCGCGGCGCTGATGGGTGCGCTTGGTGAATTGCAGGACAATGTCTTCGAGCATAGCGGGCGGCCGGAGAGCGGCCTCGTCGCCTACGCCGCGAGCGCGGGCGCCTTCGAGTTTGTTGTTGCCGATGCGGGCCGCGGCGTGCTGGCCAGCCTGCGCGAGAATCCCGACTTCGCCGGCCTCGCTGATTCCGGGGCGGCGCTGCGGGTCGCCGCGTCCGACGGCGCGTCGCGGCATGCGCGGAGCACTGGTCGTGGCTACGGCGTCGGTCAGTTGTTTCGCGCACTCGCTCATGAAGCCGCCGAGCTAAGGTTTCGCAGCGGCGACCACGCCCTGCGGCTCTGGGGCGACGCCCCCAGTCTCACCGGACAGGTTAAGCTGGCGCAGAGGGCTTGGCTGGACGGGCTCACCATCTCGGTGCGCTGCGCGCCGCAAGCGCCGAGTCGGCGGCCTCAGCCGTAAGGTCGGCTTTGCCGCGGTCTCGTAGAAGGCGCGAACCAGAGTGATATTGTGTGTCAGGAGGTCGTCGATTGGCGCGCCCCTTGGCGTCGAATGTTTCGCCCATTTGACGCGGCCAGACGCGGTAAGATAGGCGCGCCGTCGCCGGATGGTTCTCGAAAAGGCTTCGGTTTCGATCAAGCTCACCTGCGCGAAATGCTGCCGCAACTCGGCGAGCTTGCGGCCGCCACCCCGGATGACGAGCGCAAGCGGGCGTCCGACGCGACCGGCAAGCGCGCAGAGCTCGGCAACGTGCCAGTCGATCCGTTCTCCGCGGCCGCATCCGGTGGCGAATTCGAAGGCGAGAATCTCGATCTCGGGGCGGTCAGCAATGAGCTCGGCCCATCTGATGTAGTCGTGCTGCGTGCGGCCGTTCACATGCAAGGCAGCCGGCAGACTCGCCGCCGCCATCTCGGTCCAGGCCAGCAGGATGCGCTTCATCGAATGAAGGTTGTCGGTGCGCGGCACGTCGGTCAGCACGCTGTAGTTGGGCGTCGTGATCAGCGTGACGCCGAGCGCCTTCAAAGCAGCGAGGATTGCGGCGCGCTCTTTCAACTCCCACCAGCGTTCGATTGGGCCGTCCTTGTCGACCCCGGTGACGACGATCTCCGCGTCTTCCGGGATGAGGAACCGCGCCGCGAGCGCGGCGCGCGATTTGACGTGGGGTTCGCCGGTCGCGAGGTTGACGAGTTCGTACAGCGAGATCGCGACCACCGGTTCATCGAGTGTGGCCGCGCGGCCGTAGCGATGATCGACGAAGGGCGCGATGGTAGGCAGGTCCGGCACTCCGTTCGCCGCAACGCGCGGCACGTTTTCGAAGCCGAGCCCGCCGACCTCGCGCATGCGGGCAACGAAGTGGCTCGGCTTGAACCGGCAGACCATGTCGCACTTGCTTTTGTCCTTGCAGGTGCAGAGGTCTCCGCAGTCGAAGACGCCGGCGTCGGTGTGGACGCCGCCGCAGCGATCGCGTTCGAGGCAGATCGGACAGCCCAACGAAGGCGCATGGCGCGTGGCGTCATCCCAAAGCTTGTTTGGCTGGGAAAAATGGCGCGAAGGCTCGTGGGGCGGCCGGCGGTTCATTTGACGCTGATCTCCGCAGTATCGCCGAACAGACCGACGCGCTGGAGCACGCCCTCGGCATAGCCGCCGCCGTCGCGCACGGCGGCGGTCAATTCCGGCGAAGGATTAGCGACGCGGCCGATTGCACGGAGCCCATCGCTGACGGTGAGGCCGTCACTGCAGCTCTGGACGATCAGCGTGTCGCCTTCCTTGACGTGACAGCCCAAGCTCAACTCTGCGGTGACGGTGCGCGCAGCCTCGGATATATTGAGATCGAGCAGACTTGGCGCTTTCAGGCGGTCGAGTCCACCGTCCCAGCGCTTGCGCCAAGGCTTGCCGGTCTGTGAGCGGATGTAATCAAGGCCCATCAGGCTATCTCCAGAAGCGAACTGAACGACTTGGACTTGCCCTGCCTGCGTTCGACCAGCAGGCCCTTGGTCGCGAGCGCTGATAACCGGTTGTTCCACGCGGTCGGTCTGATCCCTTGGTCCGAGAAGCGGGCGGCAAGCTCAGGAGCGGTGATCGCGCCAAGTTCGATCACCGCATTGAAAGTCGATCGTTGCGCAGGATCCAGATCGCCAATCAGCCGAGCCCCTACGACGCGGTCCTCCGCGTTGAGGTCGCAGCTCCAAATGACATCACCGCGTGCTCGGACGAAGAAGTCCAGCTCTTCGGCCACGGCAGGGACCATATTTGCGACGACGGGATAGACGTTGGGCAACGACTGCCGGGCGTAATCGCGGAAGCCAATCACCGCCTCGCGCAGGAATGACGCGGTGGCCACCTCGATGCCTTCGAAGTCGAGGAAAGCGGGCGCAGGCGCCTCCGTCTTGGGTGTAGCCGCGATCAGCGCGCTCAGCACTTTGCGTCCGGGAATGGCGCCCGAAAGAACGGTTTGGCCGCCACTATGCTCGATCAGTCTATGCTGCAATTCACTATCCTCATGTCATTGACGTGAAGATGATGAACGAGTCGGTCGCCGTCAAGAGTATCCGGGATTGCGACCGTGTTTTCCCCAGCTTGCCAGGCGTAGGTACGCGTCCGCTCGGCGATCGGACCGTCGCTAGCCAATAGGCTCGCCTTCCTGCGAAACCACCTGAACGTCTTTTCGGTGGAGGGGCGATCAGCTGCTGCTGGCGGATAGCCGTTCTTGAAGAACGTCAGAAAAACTCATATATTTCTGACAGGAGAATGGCCATGCAACGATTGACTGAACAAATTCTTGCTTATGCCGAAGGGTTGCCAGAAGGGACGCCTGTGGCGGCTAAGAGCTTACTTCACCTCGGCAATCGCGCCGCGTTGGACCAGGCCTTGTCGCGCCTGACCGAGCGGGGCCGACTGATCCGGGCCGGTCGCGGCGTCTATCTGCGCCCCATCACGAGTCGGTTCGGCACGAGGTTGCCGTCGGTTGAACAGGCGGTCGAGGCGCTCGCCAGTCAGCGCGGTGAAGTCATCGTCCCGAGCGGGGCGACCGCCGCGAACGCCCTTGGCTTCACAACGCAGGTGCCGGTTCGGTCGGTCTATCTCACTTCCGGCCGCAGCCGAACGATGAACCTCGGCAAGCAGGTCGTCGAACTTCGCCATGCTCCGCGCTGGCAGCTCGCCCTGGCTCATAGGCCGGCTGGGGAGGCGGTGCGGGCGCTGGCCTGGCTGGGGCCAGAGAAGGCGGAAGCCGCTTTGAAGACATTGAAGCGGAAGCTCTCGCCGGCGACCTTCAACGAACTGGTCGCGGCAGCACCGCAGCTTCCGACCTGGCTCGCGCGCAGCGTTGGCGAGGCCGCGCATGGTTGATGCCTTTCTCCTCCTCCCGGTCGCGGATCGGCGCGAGGCGTTGAGCGTCGCGGCCGATCAGTCGGGGCGACCAACGCACCTTCTCGAAAAGGATGTGTGGGTGGTTTGGGCGCTTGCGACGCTCTGGGGATCGGCACTCGGCGAGCATCTGGTGTTCAAGGGCGGCACGTCACTGTCGAAGGCCTATGGTGTCATCCGGCGGTTCTCCGAGGATGTCGATCTGACTTACGATATCCGGGCGATCGCGCCCGACCTGGTGGGCGACAACGGCGAGGCATTGCCGAAGACTCGCAGTGAGGAAAGGCGCTGGTCGAGCGAGGTACGCAAGCGCCTGCCGGACTGGGTGGCGGAGACGGCGCAGCCGATCATCGCAGACGCGCTAGCTGCGGAGGCGCTGGTCGCCACGATCCGCGTCGAGGACGAGAAGCTGTTCATCGACTATGAGGCGACTGCGGCAGGTTCGGGTTACGTGGCGCCAAGCGTGATGCTCGAGTTCGGTGCGAGATCAACCGGCGAGCCGGCAAGTCCGCGGGACATCGCCTGCGACGCGTCGGGCCTCGTCGAGGGCGTGGTGTTCCCGACGGCCCGGCCCCGCGTGATGCACGCCGAGCGAACCTTCTGGGAGAAGGCGACGGCGATTCACGTCTTCTGCCTGCAGGAGCGGCTCCGCGGCGATCGCTTCGCGCGTCACTGGCATGACGTCGTGCGGCTGGATGAGGCCGGTCTGGCGGAAGCGGCTTTCGCGGATCGCGAGCTGGCGAATGCGGTGGCCCGTCACAAGAGCATGTTCTTTGTCGAGAAGGCGGCCGATCGAAGTCCGATCGACTACGCGGTCGCCGTTAACGGCGGTTTGCAACTCGTGCCCGGCGGCGATGCCTGAGGCCGACGCCGTGATCGCGCGCGCGGAGCCGTTCGGGTACTTCGTGAACAGCAACACGCTCGAGCCGGAGCTGTTCACCGGCGGCCTTGCCGAGGCAATGCAGGAGGTCATCGAGCAGGAACTATCGATCGGTCAGGCGACGCGCGACCTCGTGCAGGGATGGGTCGATGACACTGACAGCCTCGATGAGGAGCAACTGATCAAGCTCATCGAGCGGATTGGCAAAGGGCGCTTCGCGCAGGCGTTGGCACCGCACGTCGATGAGGATTGCCAGGCGGGTGATCGAGGCGAAACATCTGCCGCCATAGTTCGCGACGGCGACGTGTGCTATGTGTGCCTGACGGTACTTTGCTGAAGACGATTCAGCGCCGTGTATACCAAGCGTGGAAGGGACTTTTGTCCGATCGGTCGCGATAGATGCCGAAACCACGCAGAAAAATCTTCACGGAAATTACTCTGCAAAATCAGCAACGTAAGTTTTTGACGACCTATAGATCGGCTTTCAGTGGTGCAAACAAGAAAAAAACCCATCGAGATCAATGGCCTAGCTGGGTCCAAAATGATAGAGTGGGAATGATCCGGACACGTCTCTCCGATGGAGAGCCCGTCGGCGTCAGGCTTTCAGTTCAAGGCAAGGAGATAGGTGACGCTGATCTGAGTCTTGCCGGAGGGCAGAACTCCGGGTCGGACGTCGCCCGATGGTTCAAACCCGGTTTTGAGAAGCACCTTCTGCGAAGGCGGGTTCTCTTCCACGGTTTTTGCGTGCAGTCTTCTTAAGCTCAAAGCGCCGGCCATTTCGATGGCGAGCGCAAGTGCGCGGACGGAAACATCGCGGCCGCGATGCTCCGGCGCAACCCAATAGCCGACCTCCGCGTCATCGCAGGTGATGTCAAAGAACACCAGACTGCCCAGGAACTGGTTCGACTGCGCATCGCAAATTGCAAGAACGGCAAGCGTGCCATCGCGCAGACCGTCTGCAATGACGCCGTCGATCATGGTGCGGACGATCTGCGGTGTGTAGTTGTCCAGCGGCAAGTGGGCGAAGCGCTTGACCAGTGCGTCCTCGGTTCCGGCAGCGTAGGCTTCAGCGTCTCCGGCCCACATCGCCCTGATCGCCACGATGCCGTCCGAGACGGGCAACACAGCGAGAAAGTCGCGATGCGGGTGTCTGCCGGGAGCATTGTCCATTCTCGTCATTTGCCTCCAAATGTCGTTTTCGGCGTCTTGATCTTCAGTATCGGTGCGTGGTGACGCGCTGGTCGTCGCCAAACGTCTTAATTTCCGCCGCACAGCAATGGCCCACCGCACCAACCGGTCGAGCGTCCGAACCTACGGTGCCGGCGTGCGGCGCGGCCTCGATGATGTCCGCAAGCGACTCGCTCGAGGCGCAGCCCGCCCCCACCTGACCGGCTCGGAGGAGTCGCTTGCAAAACGACGATCGCAGTGCAATAGTTTTTCTGATGGTGCTTCGATGCGGGTAGTGCATCGAGGATAATAGGGAACACGGTTTAAATCCGTGGCTGCCCCCGCAACTGTGAGCGGCGAGCCTGCTTCACCGACGCCACTGATCCTCGGATCATGATCTGATCCTCCGATCGGGAAGGCACGAAGACGGCGACGACCCGCGAGCCAGGAGACCTGCCATCGCCCGATCCATCTCGGCCCGCCGGGTGAGGCGGTGCAGGAGGACTATAATGATATCATTGTCAGAACTCCACCTCACGATCCGGACTAGGGATCGCGACCCGGCCTGATGCCGTCGTGCCGGCCTAGACGTGGCCAGGCGAGGTGCGGACGACCTGTTCCAACAGCCCGATCGTCTACGTCCGGTGGGCCACCTTGGCATACCGATGCCATGGCGCGGCGTTCAGCCGTGGGTCAATACGGCGGTGATCGATAGCTCGGCCTCATTGGCATCACCAGCGGCGCCTCTCGCAGAGGAGTCTCGCATGCGGGTCCTTTTGATGTATCGCGGCGATCTCTCGGGCTCTGTCGAGATCGCCGGAGAGCTGTCGGCGGCTCGGCACGCCTATCCGGAATCCGCCGAATGCGCCGTGATCCGATTGATCGACGCTGCCAATGACACGGTCCGCGACGACGAGCTGCGAGCTGAGCGCCGAGCAGACCGGTTCGGCGGTACCGACGAACGATACGAGGCATTTCAACGATCAGGCGACGGTAGCTCCGTGCCCCCCGAACCGCCCCGACCGACGCAAGGCGACGACGGCTCCGTCGTCGAGGTCCCCCTTGCCCCCGGACCGTCGCGCGTCTGGTCGGGGCGGACGCCGGGCTCGCGCTGGCGTGCCGGCGCGCGTCGAAGCGTCGTGCCCAAGGGGCGTGACGCGACGTCTGCGGACGTTCCGTTGAAGGGATTGGGGCCGGCGATCTCGACCACATCACTGTGCAGGCGAATGCCAGGCTCGGGCGGACCGACATGGTGCTCGTCCCGAGCAAGGGCGCTGCGAAGGTCGAGCTTGTCCGGAACGGGCCACGGGCGGCCGATCGCAGGCACGGTCGGTGAAGCGCTACACGATCGCCCGTGCACGCGAGGAGAAGCATCGGATCGTCGATCCTTTGTTCACACGACAGCATTGCATTCCAGGTGGCAGACGCGAACTGCGCCATCTGATCCGGATTGCGAAGTCCTAGTGATGCGGCACCAACGCTTGGGCTCGTCTCATCGTGTTGGTGCCGCAGCACAAAGCATCGGATTAGCTAGTGTTCCGGGCTGACGGTCCGGGGGCGGACCGTCAGAGAAGGAAACACTGGATAAGGAGAACGGCTGGTTAGATGAGTGACGGTGAAGTGACATTTGCAGCGGACTTCCCGCGGCCGACACTGGACCAGTGGCGCGCCGTGGTAGACAAGACGCTCAAGGGCGTTCCCTTTGAGAAAAAGTTGGTTACCAAACTTTATGAGGGATTTTCGGTTCAGCCGCTCTACACGTCGAATGACCGGGCAGCCTCGGGCGACCCATCGGGCCTTCCTGGATTCTCACCGTTCACGCGAGGCGGTTGTGCGAGCGGGGCTGGAACCGATGGCTGGGAGGTGTTGACTGAACACGCTCAGCCGGACGGCAGACAGGCGAATAAGGCGATTCTGACAGACCTGATGCGCGGCGCGACGGCGATCGATCTGCATTTCGATCGCCCGGATAAGCCCGGAATGGTCATCGACACGCTTGATGACCTGGACCTCGTTCTCAAAGACGTGCTTCCGGAATTCGTCCCGCTGTCTCTGGACGCCGGTCATGACGGACTCGCCGCTGCGGCAATGCTCGCTGCCTTCTGGCGTCGCCGCTCGGTTTCGCCGACCGATGCGCGTGGTGCCTTCGATGTCGACCCGATCGGCACGCTCGCCGCAACAGGGAGCCTGCCCGAGAGCCTTGAGCATGCTCTGTCGCGGCTGACGGAACTCGCGAAATGGACAAGCGCGAATTATCCCAACGTTACGGCGGTCGAAGTCGACAGCTCGGCCTATTTTGAAGCGGGCGCCACCGACGCCCAGGATCTCGCGGCGGCGATGTCGACGGGCATTGCCTATCTGAAAGCGCTGACCGACGGCGGTATGAAGCTCGATGCTGCCCTTCGCCAGATCGTGTTCACAATGGCCGTGGGCTGCGACCAATTTCTATCGATCGCCAAGCTTCGCGCGGCGCGGCGCCTTTGGGCGCGCATAGCTGAGGCGTGTGGGGCAGCGGAATCGGCACGCACAATGAAACTGCGTGCGCGCACGGCGCGCCGCATCATGTCTCAGCGCGACCCTTGGGTGAATATGCTGCGGACAACGGTCGCCGGATTCGCGGCTGGAGCCGGAGGCGCCGACAGCGTCACGCTGATGCCCTTCGATGCGGCGCTCGGTATCTCGGACGATTTCGCGCGGCGTATTGCGCGCAATACACAGATTCTGCTGAAGGAAGAATCTTATGTGTCGCGCGTAACGGATCCTGCTGGCGGATCCTGGTATGTTGAAACGCTCACGGAGCATTTGGCGCAGAGCGCCTGGGAGGCTCTCCAGTCGATCGAAGGTCGTGGTGGCATCGCGGCGGTGCTTGTGGATGGATCGCTCGCCGCCGAGATCGCATCCGCGTGGGCGCAGCGGCGGAAGAACATCGCGCGTCGCAAGGATCCGCTGACCGGCACCAGCGAATTCCCGAATATTTTGGAAAAGCCGGTTGAACGCAGCATCGCGAAGCCTCGTCCGCGGACAACGCGGCCGAAAAAGGGGGCGCCGCTCGCTGCCATCGATGAGGCGGTGAAGGCCATTGAAGCTGGACAGTCGATTTCATCTGTAGCTGTCAACCTGGCGTCGGGGACTGCGGCAAAAATCGCTCCTTTGCCGCAACATCGCGTTCATGAGGACTTTGAGGCGCTACGCGATGCCGCCGATCGGCATAAGGCGAGTGCTGGCGAACGGCCCAAGATATTCCTTGTCAATATGGGAACGGTCGCCCAGCACACGGCTCGCGCTACTTTTGCGAAGAATTTCTTCGAAGCCGGTGGAATCGAAGCCCTGGGCAGCGATGGCTTTCTTGAGCCGGAAGCCGCGGCCGACGCGTTCCGGAAAAGTGGGGCCAAGATCGCAGTTCTTTGCGCCATCGACGCACTTTACGAAAAGGACACGGGCTCCTTCGCACCGGCTCTCAAGGATGCCGGCGTCTCGTATCTGTTTCAGGCCGGAAACCCGGCTGCGCACAAAGAGGACTATGAGCGCGCGGGCGTCGACGAGTTCATATTCGTCGGTGTCGATGTTGTTTCTGTTCTGATGTCGACCCTGGTTCGTTTGGGAGTAGCATTGTGAAAACCACGATCCCGGATTTCACGCAGATTTCCTTAGGGAAGGGTTTGCCGAAAGCCTCGCTGGAGGACTGGCGCGAGCGCTTCGTTGCGGAAACCGGCACAGAGCCGGAAGCGGGTCTGTGGCGCACGCCGGAAGGTATCGACATCAAGCCGCTCTTTACGTCGCACGATCTCGAAGGTCTCGATCATCTTAGCACGATGCCGGGAATTGCGCCTTTCGTCCGTGGCCCCTATCCCACGATGTATGTCGGAAGCCCGTGGACCATCCGACAATATGCCGGCTTTTCGACGGCGCATGAATCAAATGCCTTTTATCGCCGCAACCTGGCGGCCGGTCAGAAAGGTCTTTCGGTCGCGTTCGACCTTGCCACTCACCGTGGTTATGACAGCGATCATCCGCGCGTTGCGGGGGACGTCGGGATGGCCGGCGTTGCCATCGATTCCATTCTGGACATGAAGACGTTGTTCGACGGAATTCCGCTCGATCAGATGTCAGTGTCAATGACGATGAACGGCGCGGTTCTTCCGGTGTTGGCCGGCTATATCGTCGCTGCCGAGGAGCAGGGGGTTGCTCCCGACAAGCTGAGCGGCACCATTCAGAATGATATTCTCAAAGAATTCATGGTTCGGAATACCTACATCTATCCACCCGCACCTTCGATGCGGATCATTTCTGACATTTTCGCCTATACCTCGCAGAACATGCCGAAGTTCAATTCCATTTCGATCTCGGGTTACCATCTTCAGGAGGCGGGAGCGACGGCCGATCTGGAACTTGCTTACACGCTCGCCGACGGCGTGGAATATGCACGCGCCGGGCTCGCGGCAGGACTGACGATCGACCAGTTCGCTCCGCGGCTTTCATTCTTCTGGGCAATCGGCATGAATTTCTTCATGGAGATTGCCAAGATGCGCGCGGGGCGCATGCTCTGGGCAAAGCTCATAAAGCAGTTCAATCCGAAGAACGACAAGTCGCTGTCTCTGCGAACGCATTCCCAAACATCGGGTTGGAGCCTGACGGCGCAAGACGTCTTCAACAATGTCAGCCGTACCTGCATTGAAGCGATGGCCTCGACACAAGGCCATACGCAGTCCCTGCACACCAATGCGCTGGACGAGGCGCTCGCTTTGCCGACCGATTTCTCCGCCCGCATTGCACGTAACACCCAGCTATTCCTGCAGCAGGAAAGCGGGACCTGCCGCGTGATCGACCCATGGGCCGGCAGTTATTATGTCGAACGCCTGACCCATGATCTCGCGGCACGGGCTTGGGAGCATATCCTGGAAGTGGAAGAATCGGGTGGGATGGCCAAGGCCATTGAAACCGGCATGCCCAAGATGCGTGTCGAGGAAGCGGCAGCGCGGACCCAGGCGCGCATCGATTCCGGAAAACAAACCGTCGTTGGCGTCAACAAGTATCGTCTCGATCAAGAAGAGTCGATCGATGTGCTGAAAGTGGATAATTCGGCGGTGCGCGCCCAGCAGATCGCGCAGTTGGAGCGGATACGCGCGGAGCGCGATAACCTGCGCTGCAATCAGGCGCTCGAGGCGCTCACAAACGCGGCCTCCAGCGACAGCGGCAATCTTCTGGCGCTGTCGGTGGAAGCGATACGCGTGCGCGCGACTGTCGGCGAAGTATCCGATGCCCTGGAGAAAGTGTTCGGCCGACATCGGGCCGCGATTCGCACGATCGCGGGCGTTTACTTGGGTGAAGTTGAGCGCAAATCCAATAGTGTCGATAAGGCTCGCGCGATGACCGACAAGTTCGCGGAAAACGATGGCCGTCGTCCGCGTATCATGGTGGTCAAGATGGGGCAGGATGGGCACGACCGCGGACAAAAGGTCATTGCCACCGCATTCGCCGACTTGGGTTTCGACGTCGACGTCGGGCCTTTGTTTCAAACGCCGGAAGAAGCGGCTCGGCAGGCGGTCGAGAACGACTGTCACATCATCGGCGTCAGCTCACTCGCTGCGGGCCATCTGACTCTCGTCCCCTTACTAAAAAGCGCCTTGGAGAAGCTGGGCGCAGGCGAGATGCTCATCGTCGTCGGAGGCGTGGTGCCGCCGCAGGACTATGACGCCTTGTATCAAGCCGGCGCCACAGCAATCTTCCCACCCGGCACGGTCATCAGCGAGGCGGCGATCGATCTCTTGCGCGTTCTGAATGAGAAATACGGCTACGCGCAGATGACCGCGCAGATGACCAATGAGGCGGGAGAGGCCGGGCGCGCGAAATGCCGTTGAGGAAAGCTCAGACCTCGGGCAAGCTGCATGAAGCGCTCATCGAAGGTCTTTTGGCGGGCGACTGCATTGCTTTGGCGCGCGCACCTGCCGCAGGCGTCAGGCGCCTGCTGAAGGATCATGCGGCCCGACGAAAGGGCTACAAGAGCGGTGAGAGATGTCTGGCCTTCAAGCGTCGACGCTGATCAGGCCGATTGAAACGAGGATGTGTGGACTTTTGAGTTCTGAGTAAGGTTCACTTTTGGAGGTTCTCATGCAGCAGTCCACCCTCGACGAGGCAGTCGTCGGCAAACCGGAGGAGAAGGCGCCGCAGCCACACCAGATCGTTGGCGCGGACGGCAAAGCCACACGGGACAAGCCGTGGATCATCCGCACCTATGCCGGCCATTCGAGCGCCAAGGCATCAAACGAGCTTTACCGGTCCAACCTGTCCCGGGGTCAGACCGGGCTGTCGATCGCGTTCGATCTCGCTACCCAGTGCGGCTACGACTCCGACGACTCGATCGCCCGCCCCGAAGTGGGCAAGGTCGGCGTGCCGATCAACAGCCTGGACGACTTCCACGTGCTGTTCGACCAAATCCCCATCGAGGAGATGAACACCTCGATGACGATCAACGGTACCGCGATGTGGCTGCTGTCGCTCTACGTCGCGCTCGCGCGAGAACGCGGCGTCGATCTGAAGAAGCTGGCCGGTACGACGCAGAACGACCTGATCAAGGAGTATCTGGCCCGCGGCACGTACATCTTCCCGCCCGATGCGAGCCTGCGCATCATCGCCGAGATGTACGAGTTCTGCCTTGAGGAGATCCCCAACTGGAACGCCTCCAACATCTGCAGCTACCACCTGCAGGAGGCCGGTGCGACGCCGGTGCAGGAGCTGTCCTTCGCGCTCGCCAACGCCATCGGGCTGCTCGACCTTCTCAAGAAACGCGGCAAGTTCACCACCCGACAGTTCGAGAAGGCGGTCGGGCGGATCAGCTTCTTCGTCAATGCCGGCATGCGGTTCGTCGAGGAGATGTGCAAGATGCGCGCCTTCGCCGAGCTGTGGACCGAGATCACGCGCGAGCGCTACGGCGTCACCGACGAGCGGTACACCCGGTTTCGCTATGGCGTGCAGGTCAACTCGCTCGGGCTCACCGAGGTGCAGCCCGAGAACAATGCCTGGCGGATCTTGATCGAGGCGCTCGGGGTGACGCTGAGCCGCGACGCCCGCTGCCGCGCCCTGCAGTTGCCGGCGTGGAACGAGGCATTGTCGCTGCCCCGCCCGTGGGACCAGCAGTGGTCACTGCGACTGCAGCAGATCTTCGCCTACGAGACCGATCTGCTCGAATACCCTGATCTGTTCACTGGCAGTGCCGTCATCGAGTCGAAGGTCAACGCGCTCAAGACACAAGCCAAGGAAGAGATCGACCGCATCCTCGGGATGGGCGGCGTCGTCGGCGCGATCGAGAACGGCTACATGAAATCCGCCCTGGTCCGGTCGATGTCCGAACGGGTCAGCCGGATCAACAACGGCGAGCAGGTCGTCGTCGGCTTGAACAAGTGGACCGACGGAATCCCCTCGCCGCTGGTCGGCGGCGACGATGGCGGTCTTTTCATCCTCGACGATAGCGCAACGAGCGATACGCTTGACAACCTGGAGAAGGTGCGGCGGAACAGGGACCCGGAGCGGGTCAAGGCGGCCATCGCCGCGTTGAAGGACGCCGCGCACAGCGGTGACAGCATGATGGAGCCCTCCATCGAGTGTGCCCTGGCACGGGTAACCACTGGAGAGTGGGCTCATGCGCTGCGGCAGGTATTCGGTGAGTATCGGCCCTCGACCGGGGTGGACGGGCAGCGGCTCGGGCTCACCGGGAACCGGGTGGATGCGCTGCGCGCCCGCATCGACGCATTGGTTGACACGCTCGGCCACCGGCCGCGCATTGTGGTGGGCAAGCCCGGGTTGGATGGGCACTCCAACGGCGCCGAGGTCATCGCGGTATCCGCCCGGCACGTCGGCTTCGACGTGATCTACTCGGGGATCCGGCTCTCCGCCGAAGAGATCGTCCGCTCCGCAGTCGAAGAGGGAGCCGACTTGATCGGCGCGTCCGTGCTTTCCGGATCCCACGTCGAACTGGCCGCGCAGATCATGGGCGGGTTGAAGGCCGAGGGCGCCGACCAGGCGATCAAGGTGGTGGTCGGCGGCATCATCCCGATCCCCGACATCGCCAAGCTCCAGGCGCTCGGCGTTATGAAGGTGTTCACCCCCTCGGACTACGACCTGCTCGACATCATGGAGTCCGTCGTCGGCCTGCTCGAGGAACAGCCGTGACGCGGCACCTGCTGCCCCGTAGCCCGGCCGTCACCCCAGCCGAACTCGCCGAGCAGGCGCTGACCCGGGCGCGTCACCCCGTTGCCCGCCTCGTATCCCTCGCCGAGGACGGCCGAAGCGGCGCCTCGGCGATCTACGACGAGGCCATGGCCGTGTTGGAGGCCGACGCCGAGCGACGCAACCACACCGCCCGGGTCATCGGCGTCACCGGCAGCCCAGGCTCGGGCAAGTCCTCGCTGCTGTCCCGCGTCGCCAACGCCATGGTCGCGGCTGACCCGGACCTGACAGTCGCGGTCGTTGCCGTCGACCCGTCCAGCCCCTCCTCCGGCGGAGCATTGCTGGGCGATCGGACCCGGATGGTCGTCGACACCGCGCAGAACCGCATCTACTTCCGCAGCCAGGCCTCCGCGACCGCGCTCGGCGGCCTCGCCCCAACGACATTTCAGGTGTGCCGGGCGCTCTCGCTGATTTTCAAATGCGTCATTGTGGAGACGGTGGGGGTCGGGCAGAGCGAGGCGGACGTACGGCACCTGGCCGACCGAGTCTTCCTGGTGGTGGCACCGCTGTCCGGCGACGAGATCCAGTACCTTAAGGCTGGCATCATCGAAGTCCCCGACGCGTTCGTGGTCAACAAGTCGGATGAACCGGCGGCCACGCGCACTTACCACCAACTGCGCGGCAGCCTATGGCTGGCCCGCCCGAGCGACGCGCACGACATCCCGATCTACCGTACCAGCGCCAAGACGGGACGTGGCATTGACGAACTCGCGCGCGACTTCCTGACCATAGTGACCGCGGAGAACGCCACGCCCGTCCGCGAGCGAGCCCCGCACTTCTTCACTGCCTGGGTGCGGGATGAATGGGGACGCGTCGGCGCACGGCACTTGGCCGAGCAACTCGGCGGCGCGCGCGCGTTCCTGGCTACGCAGAACGGCTTTGCGTCGGCGCGCCGATCCTTCGACGCCTCCATCCGGGCTGCGCTGCACGGCTGACCCGCATCGGTAGAAGTCCTGTTTGCGTCTTCTCGGAACCAGCTCAACCGCTTCAATCGGTGGCATCGTCTGGTTCGTGGTTCGGCACGGTCAGCAATTCCGAGCCAATTCGGTCAACTCTCCTGTGAGATAGCCGCTAGTCTAGTCCGTTCGTCCCCGCGAAAGCGGGGAACCAGATGCACTGCCAAGGGGGATTCCCGCTTTCGCGGGAATGAACGGAACTTAGCGCAGGTCGCCAAAAGCTGGCGACTTTTCGGAAAAGATCATGCGACAAAACAAAGGGAAAAAGAGCGCGATTGATTCAACCTTAAGCCATCGCGCGCCAGATTTTCTTTTTGTTACCCTATCCGATCCTGGGCGATAGGTTAAAGGGCCTGGGCCCACTTTGTCCGTGCATGCACACAGATCGGCATTCGACTAAGAATTGCTCATCCTCTCGCTCAGGAGCGTTGCAGCTTTCCGCAGACACTCCGGGCAAAGGCAATCATTGAATTTCCCGGCCTCGGGCGGCAACGGCATTGGCAGCCGGTAGGTCTCGTCTTCACACCAGCATTTTTTCTCGCCGTCGCGCGAACAGGCGAACTCGGCGCCGCAGCTTTCACAAGTCACGCGTCGTTGCGACAAACTCGACAACGTCCATGATCCCGGTTTCGTTTCCATGCTGCCGTCCCGCGTTTTTCGGTATTCGTTCGTGCGTGTTACGAAGAAATTCTGTCGTCTTGGGCTTCTTGCGCTGAGGAAAATCGGAATCATGCATCTAGCGATGCGGCACCAACGCTTGAGCTCGTCTCATTGTGTTGGTGCCGCATCACAAAGCAACGGATTAACTGGTGTTCCGGACTGACGGTCTGGGATCGGACCGTCAGAGAAGGAAACACTAGTGGGTGAGCGGCGACGTGCCGTCGACCTCGATTCGAGGCCGATATCTTGCTCATTGTAGCGCTTCACGGAGCGAAGATGAGGCGGAAATCCACCCATCACCAAATTCGGTCATCGCGACCCCGATTGCCGATTGACAACCTGTTCGCTTGTCCTGATCGTGCCTTCCCTCATCAGGACGGCGATCGGGGCAGCGCCGAGCAACCACGTGTGCGCGCTCCACAGCGGGACGGGGAGGCGGATTTTGAAACGTGAGATCGACGGCTACGTCTACGATACGGCTAATGCCAGCGTCATCGCCTCCCATGAGACCGGCACCACGCACATCCAACGCCTGAGCACTCTCTACCGGTCCGCGGAGGGCCGGTACTTCATCGTCGAGGAGCAGGAGAGGTATGGTGTGTATGGGGCGCTTCTCACCCCGTCGACCGACGCGATGGCCCAGAAGTGGCTGGAGGATCACGGCAAGACCGACCTCGCCGGCTCGCTGTTCAAGAATGCGAAGACCTTTCTCCGCGTCGAGATGGACCTGGACCTGCTGCGGCGGATCGATGCCGCCGCCGGCGCCGCCGGCCTCTCCAAAGAGGCCTGGGTAAACGGGGCGATCGAAGGCGCCCTCGCGGATGCCGTCTCACCGGCGCAGCGGGATCGGGGCGGAGCGTGACGTCCGGGTGCGACCGCCCGAGATCCGCGAGCCGCCGCCTGCTCACCGAGCAAGATGCCGGGTCCGTTTGGCCGCCGCCACCATATTGACCAATGCGGGGCGAACCTCGTCCCATTGGCGTGTCTTCAGTCCGCAATCCGGATTGATCCAGAGCTGGCCGTCGGAAAGGCGTTGCCGCGCCAGTCTGAGCAGATCGGTCATCTCATCGACCGTCGGCACGCGAGGCGAATGGATGTCGTACACCCCAGGTCCGATCTCGTTCGGGTATTTGTAGCTCCTGAATGCATCAAGAAGCTCCATCTTTGAACGCGATGTCTCGATCGAGATCACATCGGCGTCCATCGCCGCGATCGCATCGATGATGTCGTTGAACTCCGAATAGCACATGTGGGTGTGGATCTGCGTCGTGTTGGCGACGCCGGTCGAGCACAGCCGGAAACACTCGACGGCCCAGTCGAGATAGGCCTTCCATTCTGACCTACGCAGCGGCATTCCTTCGCGCAGCGCCGCCTCGTCGATCTGGATCATTGTTGCGCCAGCCTTTTCCAGATCCGCAACTTCATCGCGAATTGCGAGAGCGATCTGCCGGCATGCGAGGCTGCGCGGTACGTCATCGCGCACGAAGGACCAGTTGAGGATGGTCACGGGGCCGGTCAGCATGCCCTTCATCGGCTTTGCGGTCTTAGACTGGGCGTATTTCCACCAGCCGACCGTCATCGGCTTCGGACGCGACACATCGCCGTACAGGATCGGCGGCCGCACGCATCGCGAACCGTAGCTCTGGACCCAGCCGTGCTTCGTGAAAGCGAAGCCCGAGAGCTGCTCCCCGAAATACTGCACCATGTCGTTGCGCTCGAACTCGCCGTGCACGAGCACGTCGAGGCCGATCTCCTCCTGCCAACGAATGGCGCGCGCCGTCTCGTCTTGAAGGAACTTCTCATAGTCGGCATCGCTCATCGCGCCTCTGGCATGAACCGCGCGAGCCTTGCGGACCTCGGCGGTCTGCGGGAACGAGCCGATCGTGGTCGTCGGGAACGCTGGAAGGTTGAACCGCTCACGTTGCGCTTTCGCCCGCTCTGCGAAGTCGCTGTTGCGCTTGGTCATATCCGCCGTCGTGCCCTTAACGCGCCTCGCGACCTCGATGTCGTGCACCCTCGAGGAAGCCTTGCGCGTCGCTGCGGCCGTCGCCGCGGCGCCAAGCTCGTCTTGAACCGAGGCGCGGCCTTCGGCCAAGGCCGTGCCGAGCGTCACGAGTTCACTCATCTTCTGCACCGAGAAGGCGAGCCAGCTTTTCAAATCCGGATCGAGACCGGTCTCCAGGGCGACGTCGACGGGGACATGCAGCAGTGAGCAGGACGGCGCGATCTGCACATTGTCCGTCCCGCGCTTTGCTACGACGGGTTCAAGGCGATCGAGCAAGGCCGGCAGGTCGGTACGCCAGATGTTGCGGCCGTCGATGACGCCGAGCGACAAGACCAGTTCCTGCGGCGCCTTTGCCGCCACGGTCTCAAGCTGCTCCGGCGCGCGAACAAGGTCGAGATGGAGGCCCGAGACCGGCAGCGATAGCGCTGTGTCGAGATTGTCGCCGAGGCCGCCGAAATAGGTCGTCAGCATGATCTTCAAATGCGGAAGCGCATGGGCAAGATGATCGTAGGCCTGCCGCAGCGCGTCACGCGTTGCGTTATCAAGATCGAGAACGAGGCAGGGCTCGTCGACCTGTACCCATTCCGCGCCACTCACGGCGAGGAGACGCAACACATCGATATAGACCGGCAGCAGACGAGGGAGCAACGACAGCGGATCGAGGCTCGCATCCTTGCTCTTGCCGAGCTTCAGGTAGGTGACGGGACCCAGCAGCACAGGGCGGGTATGGTGACCGAGCGCCTTGGCCTCGCGAAACTCATCGACCGGCTTCAAGCAGGAAAGCTCGAAGGATTGCCCGTTGGCGAACTCCGGCACCATGTAGTGGTAGTTGGTGTCGAACCATTTGGTCATCTCCTGTGCCGGCGCGCCATGAGCATGACCGTCGCCATCAGAACCGTGCGCGCAGGATTGCGGGTGGGCGTCTCCCTGTGTGCCGCGCGCCATCGCGAAATAGGTCGAAAGCGGGACAGGGCCGCCCTTCCACCCGTAGATCGCGGGGATCGCGCCGACCATGGCGCTGGTGTCGAGCACCTGATCGTAGAGAGAGAAATCGTTCGACGGGATGACGGTAATGCCCTTCGCTTTCTGGCGTGCCCAGTTCGCGGCGCGCAGACCCGCTGCGGCCTCGAGCAGCGCGGCCTCGGCGGATTTGCCCGACCAGCAGCTTTCGAGCGCGGCTTTCAGTTCGCGGCGCGGACCGATGCGCGGCGTGCCTAGAGTTGCGATGGGAAGAGAAGAGACAGACACGGCTTTACCCCCGTAAAATTGGGGGCGAGGCCTCAGCGACGCGGCATGAAAACCCTTACGGCTGGACGCCGTCGGGATCGCAAGCGCACCACCAGGACACCCCGCCCAGTGACGTTCTTAGTGTCGCGGCAGGTCTCCTGGCTCACGGGTCAATGCCTCGGTCCGGCCTTCCCGGGATCGCTCCCAGTGACTTTCAATGGACGTCGGCTCGCCGCTCACAGTTGCGGGGGCAGCGCCGGCCTTGCCTGATGGCGCACCGGCTTCCCTCTTAGCTCCGGGTGGAATTGTCCCGGAGAACCTCGACGGCGATACTATGGGCTATCGCCCACCGGTCGTCAATCGAGACATAAAGACATCTTTATATCGTCGAGCCGTATCGCCAGGTGCGATGATTGAGCGGCGTACGACGGACCAACATCGCCCATCTTGCCTATCATGCACTGTATGTGCTCTCGGCCGGTCAGCTGCAGCGTGCGCTGTTCGCACGCACGATGGTTCAGGATGCACCGCTTTTGCGCGAATGCCGGGGCGGTCCCTTATCTGTTTTCTAACGGGCAATCACTTGACTGGACCGGGGCGCGCCGATACGCCGGTGTTGCGCTACGGTTCTCCAGACGAATCCGCGTCCGGAGAGAATAGGGAATCCGGTGCGCCGTCGCGTGGAACGGCAAAGCCGGAGCTGCCCCCACAACTGTGAGCGGCGAGCCAAGTCCGATTGTTCGCCACTGGGCCGAACGGTGCCGGGAAGGCGGGACAAAGGCGACGACCCGCGAGCCAGGAGACCTGCCGTCGCGCCTAAACGTCCCTGGGCGGGGTGTCCCGGTGGTGCGCCTGTCATCTCGCGTCGTCGCCGCGGGAGAGTGCAGTATGCGACCGCTCGGCCTTTGCCCCTGACATCTTTGGGGTGAAAGCCGATGTCTACTCGCCGCACGCTGCTGACTCCGTTCACACCGCGACCTGAAGACGGCCGATCTTGAACCGCTTCAGTTCTCATCGCTCAAAGCAAGCCGCTCGAGAAAAATACGACGCAGGCTGTCCGATTCCCGCTCGGACTATTGAGGCCCTGTGCTTTGCGCAACTGGGCTTTGGCAATTCGTAACGAAGCATTTTCCATGGCGACATCACGACTGCTCAAGCGTCTTGTGTCCTCGAACGGCATGCAGTGGATCCTCAGCACAATCGGTTCGGGTTATGTCCTGTTGGTGCGTTGGACGAGCCGTATTGATCGGCCGGCACCACCGATCGGCGGTCCATTCATCGTCGCATTATGGCATGGGCGGCTGGCCCTGCTGCATCAACTGCGACTTCGAAATCGTTCACTTGTGGCGCTGATCAGCGGACATCGCGATGGCGAGCTCATCGCCAAATGCGCCTGGTACTATAACATCCTTACAGTGAGAGGCTCGACGTCGCGCGGTGGTGCTCTGGCAGTCAGGCAGTTGATGCAGCATGCCCGCAGAGGGCACGACCTTATAATCACGCCAGATGGTCCTCGCGGCCCGCATATGCGGGTCAACAAAGGCATCATCAAAATCGCTCACCTGACAAAGCTCCCGATTCTGCCGGCTGCAATCGGTGTGAGCGCGAGCAAGGAACTGGGCTCGTGGGATCGTTTCTCAATTCCGGCGCCGTGCTCCCGTATCGTGATTCGGTGGGGTGAATTGTTGACAGTCGGCAGCGATGCTGATGTGTCGGTGGATGCGGCGCGGCTGGAACAGGCTCTGACCCAGTTACAAGAGGCTGCCGACGTTGCGGCCGGCTATTGAGTCCATTGGGCCGGCGGCAGTGCCGGATATCCGCCTTCGACCGCATTGGCGCATGTGCTTTCGCGGCGATTGCCGCCGCAGCCGGAGCACAGAGCGTCATGCGCCGCCGCGGCCGGCCGGCTCGTAGCTGCAACCGTTTCGTTCACCGCAGGTTTTGTGGTCTACCGGTCGGCGCTCGATAGCGCGACCGTCGTTCTCCCCTCCACGCCGGAGGCTGATCGGAAGTTGCGGAGAAGACCATGCCTTTTCGGGGTTATGTTCAAATTTATACGGGGGATGGCAAGGGCAAGACCACTGCCGCAATCGGACTTGCCGTTCGTGCCCTCGGCGCAGGCAGAAGAGTCCTGTTCCTGCAGTTCATGAAGAGTCGTTTTTACAGTGAACATGCGTTTCTTGAGAAACTGTCCCCGGCACTGACGCTCGTTACACTCGGAAAGCCGTTTTTCGTCGCGAAGGATGGCGCCTTCACCGACGACGACATGCGCAGGTTCGGCAAAAAAGCCGTCGTCTTCGCACCGGGGCAGCCGCCCGAGAAGTACAGGAAGGCCATGGCCGATGGAGTGGAGCTCGCAAAACAGGCGGTGAGCGGTGGCGAGTACGACTTGGTTGTGCTCGATGAAATCATCGTAGCAAGGTATTTCGAGCTCGTGAGTGACAATCAGATCGTCGACATCCTGTCGAGCCGATTGGATTCGGTCGAGCTCGTCCTCACCGGACGCGGCGCCTCGAATGATCTCGTTTCGCGTGCCGATCTGGTCACGACCATGCAGAACACGAAGCACTATTTTGATCGCGGTGTTCTGGCACGAGCAGGAGTGGATTGCTGACGCGGCAGTTCGCTCCGGAGCAATCTGCTGTCGGCCCGGGATGTTTCAGGGCGCGGGCGCACGCCGCGTCGCGAGAGCGGGTCTGCAACGTCGTCATTTGAGCCGCACCGGGCATCCAGCGACCATCAGCCAAGCCTCGCTTGCGCTGGCTGCCGTGCGCTGGCCGAGCAGGCCGGCAAGGTCGCGGAAGCGGCGCAAGTCCGCATCCATCGGTACCGTGCTCCAGCCGATCTCGTCACCGATAACCACCACCGGCCACGCCGCCGTCCGGAAGCAATCGAGTTCACGGTTCCAGGCCGCCATAATGGCGTCGTCGTCGTGGTGAATGCGGTCGGCGAGCCAGGTCACGAGGCTGTCGAAGATCAAGCCGGTTGGCGCCGGATCAAGCGGCGCGACCGCCGCGCCGATATCCTCCGGCGCTTCCAGCGTGCGCCAGCTCGCCGGCCGCTCGGCACGGTGTCGGCGTAGGCGCTCCGCCATCTCGGCGTCCGCTGGGTCGCACCGATAGGTGGCCACGAACACCACGTGTTCGCCCCAGGTCATTGCCAGATCGACGGCGCGGCGGCTCTTGCCGCTGCGCACCGGGCCGGTGAGATAGATGAGTGCGCCCACGCCAGTGAGCTCACCGGGCGCGCGTCAGCAGGGCGTCGAGATCGAGGTTTTGCTCACAGTGGTCGGCGAGGGCCTCGATGGCTGCCTCGGTACGCGCCTTGAAATCGAGGCCGGAGGCTTGCGCGCCGAGCGAGGATAGCCAGTGGTCGCGGAATGTGTCGGAGCCGAATAGCCCGTGGACATAGGTGCCGGCCACCCGCCCATTGGCCGAGAGAGCACCCTCCGGCCGTAATTCGCCGGTGCCGTCGTCGAGCATCAGCCAAGGTCGCGCGAGCCCAGGCCCGGTCGTGCGGCCCATGTGCATCTCGTAGCCGGTGATCCGACAGCCGCTTTGGCTATCGGTCGTATCGATGTCGACGAGACGCTTCTCGCCGCTGATCTCGGTCTCGACGTCGAGCAGGCCGAGCCCCGCAGTCTCGCCGGCCGGGCCCTCGATCCCCTGCGGGTCGTGCACCACCTTTCCGAGCATCTGGAAGCCGGCGCATAGTCCGACCACCCGGCCACCACGACGGACATGGGCCAGGATGTCGATGTCCCAGCCCTCGCGACGGAGCACGTCGAGATCAGTGCGGGTCGCCTTCGAGCCGGGCAGAACGATCACGTCGGTGTCGGCCGGAATCGGATTGCCCGGCTGCACGAAGCGCAGCGCGATGCCGGGCTCGGCCGCGAGCGGATCGGCGTCGTCGAAATTGGCGATGCGCGAGAGCCGCGGCACCGCGACGTTCAACCCGCGCCCGACGCTCTCAACCGGACGCTCCAGCGCGAGCGAGTCTTCCGCGGGCAGGCGGTCGGCCGTATTGAACCAGCGCAGCACGCCAAGGAACGGCCAGCCGGTGTGCGCCGTGATGGTCTCCACGCCCGGCTCGAACAGCGAGAAATCGCCGCGGAATTTGTTGACCATGTAGCCGACCACCCTGGCGCGGTCCGCTGGATCGAGCAGCGCGTAGCTGCCGACAATCGCTGCCATGGTGCCGCCGCGATCGATGTCGGAGAGGACAACGACCGGCAGGTCGGCCGACGCGGCGAGATGCATGTTGGTGATGTCGGACGCGCGCAGATACACTTCGGCCCCGGAGCCTGCGCCCTCGACCAGCACGAGGTCGGCTTCGGCGCACAGCCGCTCGAAGCTGTCGAGAATGGCCGGCATCATGTGGTGGCGCATGCGGTGATAGATGCGCGCCGGGCAGTTGCCGAGCACGCGCCCGCGCAACACCACCTGCGAGCCGATATCGGTCTGCGGCTTGAGCAACACCGGGTTCATGTGAATTGAGGGCGGCATCTTGCAGGCTTGGGCCTGCATAGCCTGCGCGCGCCCGATCTCGCCGTAGACGATCTCGCCGTCCGGTCTCGGCGGAAGGTCGCTGTCGGCCGCGACCGCGGCGTTGTTGCTCATGTTCTGTGCTTTGAACGGGCGCACCACGAGGCCGCGGCGCGTGAAGGCCCGGCAAAGGCCCGCCACCACCATGCTCTTGCCGACATCGGAGGCGGTCCCCTGGATCATCAGCGCGCGAGCCCGGCGCGTCTGCCCTTCCGGCCGCGGCAGCCAGGCGATCCGTGCCACCATGGCGGCGATTTGTTGGGCAGTCATGTCGATGGTCATTTTGTTCCCCAGTGCGTTTGGCCGATCGTGCCGCGCAACCGTTATTCTAGTGATGCGGCACCAACGCTTGAGCCCGTCTCATCGTGTTGGTGACGCATCACAAGTCACAAGATTAGCTAGTGTTCCGGGCTGACGGTCCGGGATCGGACCGTCAGAGAAGGAAACACTAGCAGCAGCGCCCTGATGAGGCTGGTTTGTTCATTAAAGATGTACGTGAAAAGCGCAACAACGCGGGAGCGGCCGGGCGAAATCGTTGAGCAGACTCGGCCGGTGATCGGTATCGGCAAGCGCTGCTCGCCGGCGAGGTCGAGAGTGTGGCGGAAGCCTGCGAGAGTTGTGTCGAGGCTTTGCTTGCAAACCTCACACGGATGCAATAGTTCGCAACTGCCAGCGGTGAGCGTGCTTCATCTGCGCGGCAGTCTTCTTCTCCGCCGGTCGCCTTTGGTTGAGCAGATCGTGGGTTCGGGTTGTGAGTCTTGGGAGCCCGCGATGAAGCGGACGGTGCTCGTCATTGGCATTGGCGTCGGCAACCCCGATCACCTCACGCTCCAGGCGATCGATGCGCTGCGACGCGCCGACGTCATCTTCATTCCGAACAAGGGGCGCGGCAAGGATGAACTCGCGCGCGTTCGACGTGATCTGTGCGAGCGGTTTGTTCGTGCATCATGCCGTATGGTTGAGTTCGACGTTCCGCGCCGGGAAGCTGCTGGCGACTACTGCGCGACCGTTGACGCATGGCACGAGCAGTTGTCGGGTCTTCACGCGCGTTTGCTTCGGACCGAACTCGGCGAAAACGAATGCGGGGCGTTTCTTGTTTGGGGCGACCCGAGCCTCTACGACAGCACGTTGCGCATCCTCGACAGGATTCAGGCGGCCGGTCTTAAGTTCGACTTTGAAGTCGTGCCCGGCATCAGCAGCGTGCAGGCGCTGGCTGCCGCCCACAAATTACCGTTGAACGCGATCGGCCACTCCATCCTGATCACAACGGGGCGTCGGCTCGCGACCGGCGTTCCCGATGGAGTCGATGCCGTCGTGGTCATGCTCGACGATGGGAATGCCCTGTCGACTGTCAAAGGCGATTTCGAGGTTTTCTGGGGCGCCTATATCGGTACGCCTCAGGAGATATTAATTTCGGGCAAAATCTCGGACGTGATGGAAACGATCGCACGTGCTCGTTACGATGCACGCAAGGCGAATGGATGGATCATGGATACATATCTGTTGCGACGTCCGGTGCGGGAGTGATCGTTTGCCAAACATCGGAACAGCGCCGGTTGATCCGCTTGGTCAGTTGGCGTTCGAACGCCGCAGTGACGCGGCGGGGAGCCGGCGAAGCAGCTCAGATACCATTGGCGCAGGCGCCGATCCCCTCGTAAGGACGGCCGCCGCCGCGGCAATGTGGTGCAAAGAACCCGGCGCGAGGCCGCAACCTTCTGAAATCAAGAGATTTCGTACTGGATATTGTTGAAGTTGGGCCGCGGGGCAGGAGCCGGTCGCTTGAAAGGGCAGTACAGCGTTTATATTTTTCAGGACGCGCGCGGCGATTGGGCCCGGCGAATTGGGGAGCAGGCGGATGACGGCTGACAAAGCGAGTTCAGGGAAGGTGACCCGTGTGGTCACGCGAACCGGCGACTCCGGCCAAACGCAGGTCGGCAAGGGCCGCATGCTCAAATCCGCACCGCGGGTCGAGGCCTATGGCACAGTCGACGAGGCAAACTCGGTGATCGGCCTGTTGAGGACAGCGGTTCAGCACGACGCGCGCCTCACCGATTGGCTGCGGTCCATTCAGATCGACCTATTTGACATCGGCGCGGACCTCAGCATGCCCGGGGAGATTGGCGAGTTGCTGCGCTTCAAGCCCGAGCCGGTCCAGCGGATCGAGGCGCAGCTCGACGAGCTGAACGCGACACAGCCGCGTCTTAAGAATTTCATCCTCCCGACCGGGATCGCGCCGGCGGGCGCCTACGCCCACCTCGCCCGCACCGTGGTCCGGCGCGCCGAACGTCGCGTGGTCGCGCTGACGCAGGTGGAAGGTGAGGAGGTCAATCCGGAGATCCAGTCCTACCTGAACCGGCTGGCGGACTTCATGTTTATCATCGCGCGGCATCTCAACGACAACGGCGAGAAAGACGACATCTGGGCTCCACGCGGCCAGCGCTGACGCAATTCGAACGAATGCAGGTGCGGAAACGCCCCGCCGCCTGATCGGCAGCGGGGCGTGGTGGCATTGGTCCGGGTTCGCGCCGCTAGAGCGCGATGGCTTCAGGTTGAAACAGTCGCGCTCTGTTCTTCTTTGTTTTGTCGCGTGATGTTGTCCGAACAGCAGTGTAGGGTGGGCAAAGGCGCGCCAAGAGCGCGCCGTGCCCACGCGGCCAAGGCCGCCAACACGAATTGGTGGGCATGCTTCGCATGCCCACCCTACAGTTCTTTTCGATCTGCCCGTTTTTCGGGATCATGCTCTAGTGATGCGGCACCAACGCTTGGGCTCGTCCCATTGTGTTGGTGCCGCATCACAAAGCATCGGATTAGCTAGTGTTCCGGGCTGACGGTCCGAGATCGGACCGTCAGAGTTCGGAACACTAGCGTTTCAGCGCGGCCTCTTGTTCGTCTTCCGTCATTTGGGGGTTGCCGGCGGCACGGCTGGGGCTCGCCGTGGTCGCGTCGTCGCGGGCGCGACGGAGCGTAGCGTCCATCTCCGCCTCGGTCATCTGCTGGCTGCCGCCGCCGCCGCAGGCGTTCGCGGCCCGCGCCACCTCGGCGCGGGGCCCCGTTCCGTCGCCGCAGGTGTTCGGGGCCTGCGCCACCTCGGAGAGGGGCTGCTTGCCGTCGCCGCCACCGAGCGCGAGTGCCGCCTCGGCCGCCTTCATACGCGCCTCGGCCTCGGACTCCTTGCGCGCGCTACGGCTCTTCCACGCCGCAACGTCGCCGAAGTCGACCTTCTCGTCGAGCTTGCGCGACGCGTCGAAGTGCCATTTCAGTTTCTTGATCGTCTGCGGTCCCCAGTAGCCGACCTTGCCGAGATCGTAGAACTTCCGCTCGAACGCGCTCTTCAGGAAGGCCTTCAGGCAACCGAGCAGATAGCGCCGCCGCACCGGATCCTTGACCCAAGGATAATGGAACAGCGACCGGCGCATGTAGAACCGGCGGTAGTTATGCATGACCGCGTCGAGCAGTTCGCCCCGCTCCATGTTCTTGGGCTTCATGATCGGCGTGACGAAGTTGTACTTCTCGAAGTCGAAGACCTCGACCTTGTCCTCCATCTCCCGGTACAGGTCGGAATACGGCCACGGCGTGAACATCGACCAATTGGCCATGTCGGCACCCCAGTCCATGACCATCTTGTAGGTCTCGTTGATGGTCTCCGGCGTCTCGCTGTCGATGCCCATGATGAACTGGGCTTCTGTAACGATGCCGTTCTCGCGCAGGAGCCGGATAGCCTTGGCGTTCTCGGCGACGGTGGTCTCCTTGTTGAACAGGTCGAGATTGAGCTGCGCCGCCGCCTCGGTGCCGAGCGAGATGTGGACGAGCCCGGACTTGCGATAGAGCGGCAGCTCCTTTTCGTCGCGCAGCACGTCGGACACGCGGGTGTTGATGCCCCACAGGATGCCGAGATCGCGCGCGATCAGCTCCTCGACGAACGCCACGAACGCCTTCTTGTTGATGGTGGGCTCCTCGTCGGCGAGGATGAAGAAGCCGACGCCGTGGTCGTTGATGAGCGTCTCGATCTCGTCGACCACCAGCTTCGGGTCGCGAACGCGATAGTCCCGCCAGAACTTCCATTGCGAGCAGAACGAGCAGGTGAACGGGCAGCCGCGCGCCATGTTGGGAGTGGCGACGCGGGTGTTCATCGGGATGTAGATGTATTTCGGCCAGTCGAGCACCGACCAGTCCGCGACGATCGCGTCGACGTCCCGGATCGGCCGCTCGGGCTTGGTGGCGACGACCCGCTCGTTCTCGCGATAAGCGAGTCCGCTGATCTGCCCGCGATCATTCGGCCATCGCCCGGCATGAACCGATTCGACGAGGTTGAGCATGACGGCCTCACCCTCGCCTCGGACCACGGCATCGATCCACGGCGCTTCCTTCAGCACCTGGTTATACATGAAAGTGCCATGAATGCCGCCGAGCACGGTCACCGCGTTCGGATGCATTTCTTTAGCAATTTCAAGGGTGCGCTCGGCCTTGTAGATCGAGGGCGTGATCGCGGTGCATCCGATGATGCCGGGGTTCTCCTCCTTCGCCAGCTCGGCGCGAAGTTGATCCTCGGTAAGGTCGTCCGTCATCGCGTCGATGAAGCGGATGTCGGTATAACCGCCGGCCTTGAGGTAGCCGGCGAGATAGGCGACCCAGGCGGGCGACCAATTGCCGGCAATCTCGGCGCCGCCAGAGTGGTAGTTTGGATGGATCAGAACGATTCTCATGGCGGCCCTCCGCGACAACTCCCCAAGCGCTCCGCTACGGGATGTCAAGAATACGTTACAGGCTATTCGAGGCGTTAAGTTGACGATTTGTCAAGGTGCCATTGCCGCAGGTCAGCCGATTGCCATACCGCCATCTACATTGAGCGTCTGTCCGGTAATGTAGCCGGCCTCCCAGCCCAGCAAGAAGCGGATGACCGGCGCCACCTCCTCGGGCGCACCGAAGCGACCGAGCGTGATTTCCGAAAGCAGGCGATCTTTGGCCTCGGTGATCAAGGGGACCGACATGTTGGTCATAATGACCCCGGGTGCCACCGCGTTGACGGTGGCCCGCTTGCGCAACCGGCGCGCGAGCGCGCGGGTCAGGCCGACCAACCCGCCCTTGGCCGCCGAATAGGCGACGTAATCGCCGGAGCCGCGGCGAAACGCCACCGAGGAGGCGAAAACCATCCGCCCCATACGACCTGGCGGCAAGCGTTCCTCCGTCGCCGTGGCGAAGGCATAGGCGTTGGCGAGGTTGTCCGCGATGACCCGCTCCCACACGCCGGGCTCGTCGGCGAGCTTCGGGTCGGGCTCCATCACGCCGGCGAGATGCACCAGGGCGTAGATTGGCCCCTCGACCGCCGCGAGAGCGGCACGCGCAGCATCAACGCCCTCACCCTCGATGCAGACGAAGGGTGAATCAAGCGGAGTGGCGAGGTCTTCCAGCGCCACTCCGGGCCGGTCGATCAGCAACAGATCGTAGCCGGCCGAGCGTAGCGTCTTGGCGGTGACCCGCCCGATGCCGCCCGCCGCCCCGGTGATTGCAACCCGGTCACCCATACTTCAGTCTCCTCGTCGACCCACGGCGCTATTACTCCGACTCTGACGGTCCGACCACGGACCGTCAGGTAAGGAACACTAGCGAATTCGATTCTCTGTGATGTGGCACCAACACAATGAGACGGGCTCAAGCGTTGGTGGTGCCGCATCACTGGTCGGGCCGAACGGCCCTCGACCAGAGCAATAGCGCATGATCCCGAAAAGTCGGCAGACTTTTCGGACAGGATCATGCATTGGCTCACCGGTCCGAGGAGCCTGCGTTTCCTTCTCCCCGCAAGCGGGGAGAAGGTGGCGAGCGGCAATGCCGCGAGCCGGATGAGGGGCTCTTGCTTCTCCGCAACGCCGATGATGGCCCCTCACCCGCCGCGCTTCGCGCGTCGACCTCTCCCCGCAAGCGGGGAGAGGTATT
>JANQIP010000057.1 GCA_028282095.1 Xanthobacteraceae bacterium
ACTAGAGCATGATCCCGAAAAGTTGGCAGACTTTTCGGACAAGATCATGCGACCAAACAAAGAGAAAGGGAGCGCGATTGAATCAACCTGAAGCAATCGTGCTCTAGAGTATCGCCCCGAAACGCAGACCGCGCAGTTCGTTGTCTTCGCCGCGGGAAATTCGCTCCTGCCCATACCGACCCGAAAGAGCTTTGATCACGGTCAAGGCCTGACCCTGGGCAATCGGCCCTGTGCGCCCTACAAGGGCGCGGACGGGAGCCGGAGGGTCGATGAGCGAGAAGAAGAATACCAAACTAGCGGGCCTGTTCGTCAGCACCGTCGGCGTCGTTTATGGCGACATCGGCACCAGCCCGCTTTACGCGCTCAAGGAGACCTTCGCCGGTCATCACCCGATGGCGGCGACGCCCGAGCATGTCTTCGGCGTACTCTCGTTGGTGTTCTGGACCGTGATGCTGCTGGTCACGGTCAAATATGTGCTCGTCATCATGCGGGCGGACAATCACGGCCAGGGCGGCAGCCTTGCCTTGCTTGCGCTGGTGACCGAGCTGACGCGCGGCTCCCGTCTTGCTGTTCCGCTGACAATGCTCGGCATCCTCGCGGCTGCTCTGTTCTACGGGGACAGCATGATCACGCCGGCGATCTCGGTCTTGAGCGCGGTCGAGGGGCTCGAAGTGATCACTCCCGATCTGCAGCCCTATGTCATGCCGATTTCCGCCGCGGTGCTGACGGGTCTGTTCGCCATTCAGCGGTACGGAACCCGCGCGGTCGGCATGATGTTCGGTCCGGTGATGTGCGTGTGGTTCACGACCCTCGCCGTCACCGGTATCGTCAATATCGTCAATGCGCCGGGTGTCCTCGCCGCGGTCAATCCCCTTTACGCCGTGAACCTGATCGTCCACGAGCCGCTGGTCAGCTTCCTGGCGCTCGGCGCGGTCGTGCTCACTGTCACCGGCGCCGAAGCGCTTTATACCGATATGGGCCATTTCGGCCGCTTCCCGATCCGGCTCGCCTGGTTCACCTTCGTGCTTCCGGCCTTGCTGCTCAACTATTTCGGACAGGGCGCGCTCATCCTGACCAATCCCGAGGCGGTCCATAACCCGTTCTACCGGCTTGTTCCGGATTGGCTGGTGCTGCCGATGGTCGTGCTCGCGACGCTGGCGACGGTGGTCGCCTCCCAGGCGGTGATCTCGGGCGCGTTCTCGGTCGCCCGCCAGGCGATCCAGCTCGGCCTGCTGCCGCGCATGGTGATCGTGCACACCTCGAAGGATGAGGAGGGACAGATCTACGTGCCTTTCACCAATCTGACGCTCTATCTGTCGGTGATGGCGCTGGTGTTCTGGTTCCAGTCCTCCAGCAATCTTGCCGCCGCTTACGGCATCGCCGTCACCAGCACCATGATGATCGACACCATCCTGGTGATCTTTGTGATGCTGCTGCTATGGCGGTGGCACTGGTCGATCGTCGTGCTCGTCGCCGGGACGTTCCTGCTCGTCGATTTTGCCTATTTCGCCGCCAACATCATCAAGTTCGCGCAAGGCGGGTGGTTCCCCGTATTCGTCGCATTCCTGTCCTTCACGGTGCTGACCACCTGGAAGCGCGGCCGCGAGCTGGTCCGCAAGCAGCTCATCGCCAAATCGGTGCCGCTCGACATTTTTATCCATTCGCTTGGGCCGCATATTTCCCGCGCGCGCGGTACCGCCGTGTTCATGACCGCGACAACCGAGGGCGCGCCGGCGGCGCTCTTGCATAATCTCAAGCACAATCAGACGGTTCACGAATGCACCATCCTGGCGACGGTGGCGACAGCCGACGTGCCTTATGTGCCCGAGAGTGAACGGATCGCGCTGACCGATCTCGGGCACGGGTTCTACCGGTTGATGATCCGCTACGGCTTCATGCAGACGCCCGACGTGCCGGCGGCGCTCGCCGCCTGCAACGCTTATGGGCTCAACATCGACTTGATGAAGACGTCGTTCTTCCTCAGCCGCGACACCATCGTGCCGAGTCTTTATCCCGGCATGGCGTATTGGCGGGAACTGCTGTTCGCCTATATGGCGCTCAATGCGACGACCGCGACCAAGTTTTTCAACATCCCGACCGAGCGGGTGGTGGAACTGGGCACACAGCTCGAGATCTAGAGCACGATCCCTGCGAGATGAGGCGGCGCACCGTTTCGCAATTACCTTCTCCCCGCTCGCGGGGAGAAGGTGGCGAGCGGCGTTTGCCGCGAGCCGGATGATCTTTCGCGATGCCCGTGCTCGCCCCTCACCCGCCGCGCTTCGCGCGTCGACCTCTCCCCGCAAGCGGAGAGAGGCAAAAAAGGGTCTCTACGCGGCGGCGGCCTTGCCTTTGGGCTGAACCTCGGTCTCGTAGTCTTCCATGAGCTGCTTGGTGATCTCGCCCGGCGTGAAGCGCCAATCGGCGATTTCGGACACGGCGGTGACCTCGACCGCGCTGCCGGTGATGAAGCACTCGGAAAGCTCGGTCAGCTCTTCCGGCCAGATGCGGCGCTCGATGATCTCGATCCCGCGCCGTCGGGCGAGCTCCATCACCGTGCGCCGCGTGATGCCGTCCAGGAAGCAGTCCGCGATCGGCGTGTGAATGATGCCGTCCTTGACGAAAAAAACATTGGCGCCGGTGCACTCGGCAACGCGCCCCTGCCAGTCGAGCATCAGGGCGTCGGCAAAGCCTTTGCGCTCGGCGCGATGCTTGGACACGGTGCAGATCATGTAGAGGCCGGCCGCTTTCGATTGCGAGGGGGCGGTCGCGGGGTCGGGCCGGCGATAGTCGGCAAGATCGAGCCGGATGCCCTTGAGCCGCTCCGCCGGATTGAAGTAGCTCGGCCACGGCCAGGTCGCGATCGCAAGATGGATGGCGTTGGTTTGGGCCGCCACGCCCATCATCTCCGACCCCCGCCAGGCGACCGGCCGGACATAGGCATCGCGCTGCCCGTTGCGCTCGAGCACCTCGCGCTTGGCGGCGTCGATCTCGGCCGCCGAATAGGGGATTTCAAAATCGAGCGCATTGGCCGAACGCTTCAGCCGCTCCGAATGCTCGGTGCATTTGAAGATTTCGCCGCCATAGGCGCGTTCGCCCTCGAACACGGAGCTCGCGTAATGCAGGCCGTGCGAGAGCACGTGAAGCTTCGCCTCCGCCCACGGCACCAACTCGCCGTCATACCAGATGATGCCTTCGAGTTGATCGAATGGAACAGCCATGGCAATCCTCCCTGGGACATCGGCAGAACGATCGCGGCGGACTGATCCGGCTGCTTTTGCGTCGCGACGAAAGTCCCGATATGTTTGGCGCGGTCATGAGAGCGCGTTTTCCGATGGCAATGCAACAGCCCGCGCCGACGCATGTCCCGGCGAAGTGGGAGCCGGCCTTTCGGCGAAATTGCGACAAGATCAGCGGTAAAAAGGCGAATTCGGATTTCGCCGTTCGTTCTAGCTGCCGCCGCGGGATCGTTTCGCCAGCCGGTATTGCCTAGTAACAATCGAACCCGAATATGTCAACATGACTGACATAAATATACGACCGGCTCGACCCGACCCCGCCGATACGACGGGCGGGACCATATTAAACCCGGCTGAGCCGGCATGGGACATTATCGAGCTCATGTTCTTTGCCTATCGCGATTTCGTCGGCGATCCCGACAGCGCGCTTGCCGCCTTCGGGTTCGGCCGCGCCCACCATCGCGTCCTGCATTTCGTTAATCGCAATCCCGGGCTGAAAGTTGCCGAACTGCTCGACATTCTCAGAATCACCAAGCAGTCGCTCGGCCGGGTGCTCAAGCAGTTGATCGATGAAGGCTATGTGGAGCAGCGGGAGGGGGCGACCGATCGGCGCCAGCGCTTGTTGTTCGTCACGCCCAAGGGCGCGGCATTGGCCATGAAGCTCGCCGGCCTGCAAACCGAGCGCATCGGCCGCGCCTTCGCCGAGTTGGGGCCGGATGCCCATGCGGCGGCGCGCCGTTTCCTGCTCGCCATGGTCGATCCGGAGGCGCGTCCGGGTGTCCTCGCTTTCGTCGGCGGGGACGGCCCTGCGCGCTGGCGGAGATCGTGACGCGGGAGCGCGAGATGCCGATCACGCCCGCCCTTCTTCCCGATGATGCACCGCATCTTCTTGTGGTGGACGACGATCAACGCATCCGCGATCTCCTGTCGCGCTATCTCGCCGCGGAGGGCTATCGCGTGACGACGGCGGACAACGCCGCCGACGCCCGCGCCAAGCTCGGCGGGCTCAGCTTTGATCTTCTCATCCTCGACGTGATGATGCCGGGCGAAAACGGTTTCGATCTCGCCAAGTCGATCCGGTCGATGTCGAACGTACCGATCCTGATGTTGACCGCGCGCGCAGAGAAGGAAAACTGCATCGTCGGTCTCGAAATCGGGGCCGACGATTACGTCTCAAAACCGTTCGAGCCGCGTGAGTTGTCGCTGCGGGTCGCCAGCATCTTGCGGCGGGTCCAGCCGACCCCGCCCGGGGCGCCGGAGCAGGTTTGCTTCGGCTCGTTCGTGTTCGACAATGCGCGCGGTGAACTGCGCCGCGGCGAGGCGATCGTGCACCTCACCGATCGCGAGCGCGACATGCTGAGCATGCTTGCGGCCGCGCCTAACGAGACCGTCTCGCGCGCGGCGCTTGCTGGCAATGGTGCGGCCGCCGGCGAGCGCGCCGTCGACGTGCAGATCAACCGGCTGCGGCGCAAGGTCGAAAGTGATCCGGCCAACCCGCTCCTCATCCAGACGGTTCGCGGGATCGGCTACCGTCTGGTGGTGGCGACATGACGAGCCTCGATATCGGCCTGTCGCATCTGCGCTCGGCCGCCGACCGGGTGACGTCGGGTTGGGACCGGTTCGGCCGTTGGTTCAAGGGCCTGATGCCGACCGGCCTCTATGCCCGCGCGGTGCTGATCATCATCGCGCCGATGGTCGTTCTGCAGTCGGTGGTCGCCTTCGTGTTCATGGAGCGACACTGGAACACGGTCACGCGCCGCCTGTCGGCGGCGGTTACGCGGGACATCTCGGCATTGATCGATGTCTACCGGACCTATCCGCAGGACGCCGATTCGGCGCAGCTTCGCCGTATCGCCCAGGAGCGCCTCGGCCTCGTGGTCGACTTCCTGCCGGGAACCGACCTGCCGCCGATCGGCCGCAAACCGTTTTTCTCTCTGCTCGACCTCGCGCTGTCGAACGAAATCCGCAAGCAGATCGGTCGGCCGTTCTGGATCGACACGGTCGGCCGCTCGGCGCTGGTCGAGATCAGAATCCAGCTCGATGACAATGTCTTGCGTGTGTTTGCCCCGCGCAACGCTGCTTACGCGTCGAACTCGGAGATCTTCCTGTTGTGGATGGTCGGCACGTCGCTGGTGCTGATCACGGTCGCGATTCTCTTCCTGCGCAACCAGATCCGCCCGATTCTGCGGTTGACCGAAGCGGTGGAGAGTTTCGGCAAAGGCCGCGACGTGCCGAGCTTCGGCCCGCGCGGCGCGCGCGAGGTGCGGCGCGCGGCCGTCGCCTTCATCGAGATGAAGCGAAGGGTCGAGCGGGCGATCGAGCAGCGCACCACCATGCTCGCCGGTGTCTCGCACGATCTGCGCACCGTGTTGACCCGATTCAAGCTTGAACTTGCGCTGCTCGGCGACAGCCCCGAAACCGATGCCCTCAAAAAGGACGTCGCCGAGATGGAGCGGATGGTCGAGGCCTATCTTGCTTTCGCGCGCGGCGACTCCGGCGAGCAGGCCGAGCCGGCCGACATGGCGGCTCTCCTCGACGAGTTGAAGACTGACGCGGAACGGCACGGCCACCGCACCGCGGTCGCCTTCAAAGGTAATCCGGTGGTGACGGTGCGGCCCAACGCCTTCAAGCGCTGCCTTGGCAACCTCGTCTCCAATGCCGCGCGTTTTGCCGACGCCATCTCCATCAGCGGACGGCGCGACCACCGCTGGATGACCATCACGGTCGACGACGACGGGCCGGGAATCCCGCCGCATATGCGGGACGAGGTGTTCAAGCCGTTCTTGCGTCTCGACGATGCGCGCAATCAGAACGAAGGCGAAAGCGGCACCGGGCTCGGTCTTTCGGTCGCGCGCGATATCGCCCGCTCGCATGGCGGCGATATTTCACTTGGCGACAGCCCGCTCGGCGGCCTGCGCGCGATCGTGCGCATCCCGGTGTGAGGAAAGCCGCGGGCGCAGTTTCTTTCGGATCGGCTTGGGACGAGGCTTGCCGGTTTTCCCCGCCGCGGCGGCGATGGCTTTGAGCGCAGCCGGCCGCGCCAGACGGAGACCCGGATGGCGACCACCTTTTCCCCCTGCCCATCGCTCTGGCGTTGCGAAGCAACGCAAGGGTCAGGACGATTTCCGCCGCGGCGGGATCAGCCGTGCGAGCTGCCGGCGCTCATCCGTGCGTCCTCGCGGCGGCGCATTGATGCGGATCGCCGTTCGACAGCTATAGCGGGGAAGGAAGAACCGAGCGGTTCGCGACCGGCCCGTCGGGGCCCGTAAACGCAATACGCCAAACGACATCGATAACCATCCAACGCAGAAAACGATGATGGCTTCGAGATCGCCTGAGCGGACTGGAGCGGGCGATGGGATTCGAACCCACGACCCCAACCTTGGCAAGGTTGTGCTCTACCCCTGAGCTACACCCGCGCGCCCGGCAGCCTGAGCCACCGGCGCATTCGTATCCAACTCGGCCCTTCTTGGCAACACATCGCAAACAATCCGTTAAAGCAGCCACCGCAATTGGAGCCATCGCAATCGGTGCCTTGGTAAAATCGTGCCGCGGTGGGGTTGACGGGGCCGGGCGAGGCCGGTCCAGTGCGGTGTCATATTACGCACCGCATGATCCCGAAAAGTTGGCAGACTTTTCGGACAAGATCATGCGACCAAACAAAGAGAAGCGCATGATCCCGAAAAGTTGGCAGATTTTTCGGACAAGATCATGCGACCAAACAAAGAGGAGCGCATGATCCCGAAAAGTTGGCAGACTTTTCGGACAAGATCATGCGACCAACGAACAGACAGAGAGCGCGATTGATTCGACCTGGACCGGTCGCGTTCAAGGCTTGCCGCCATGCCCGCCACCCCGGACGACCTGTTCGCACTGCTCGACCGGTTGCAGATCGCATACCGCACGGTCACCCATCCGCCGCTGTTCACGGTCGACCAATCGCGTGGCCTGCGCGGGCAAATCCCCGGCGGCCACACCAAGAACCTGTTCCTCAGGGATAAGCAGGGCAGGCTGTTCCTCGTCGTTGCGCTGGAGGACGCCCTGATCGACCTGAAGACCCTGCATCGCCGGCTTGGCGCCGGCCGTTTCTCATTCGGTTCGGCCGACCTGTTGCGCGAGACGCTGGGGATCGAGCCGGGTGCGGTGACGCCGTTCGCCGCGATCAATGACGGCGGGCGGCGCGTCGAGGTCGTGCTCGACGAGACCATGCTGACCCACGAGACGCTCAACTACCATCCGCTCGTGAACACGATGACCACGTCGATCGGGAGCGCCGACTTGCTGCGGTTCCTGGACGCGACCGGCCACCGGCCCCGCATAGCCCTGGTATCGGAGGGTTCGGCGCAATAGACTGGCAATGGCGCTGCGATTGCAACCCGGTCGATGTTACCCATCTGTATGACAGGGTCGAGGGTTGGGCGCCAAGCATGATCCTGAAGAGTCGCAGATTTTTTCAGATGCGATCATGCGGTTAGACAACGCATGATCGCGGAAAATTGCAGACTTTTCGGACCGGATCATGCGAGTAAACAAAGACAAAGGGCGCGCGATTGATTCGAGCTGAAGCAATTGCGCTCCGAGGTTTCAGGGATCTTTCATGCTTCAGGACGGTGGAGCGGCGGTCGCCGCGGACGGTGTTGTCAAGGACACGACGACCCAGAGCTTCATGAAGGACGTGATCGAGGAATCGCGTCGTCAGCCGGTGCTGGTCGATTTCTGGGCGCCTTGGTGCGGCCCGTGCAAGCAGCTCACGCCGGTTATCGAAAAGGCGGTGCGGGCGGTCAAGGGCAAGGCAAAGCTCTGCAAGATGAATATCGACGAGCATCCGGCAATCGCGGGCCAGATGGGCATTCAGTCGATCCCGGCGGTGATTGCCTTCGTCAACGGACAGCCGGCCGATGGCTTCCTCGGCGCGCTGCCGGAAAGCCAGGTCACCGCTTTCATCGAGCGATTGACCAAGAGCGAGATCGCCAGCGAGGAAAGCAGCCTGTTGAAAGAGGCCGACGCAGCGCTGGTGGACGGCGATGCCGCGGGAGCCGCGCAGATCTATGCGCAGGTGCTCGCGCAAGACGCGGCCAATGTTCATGCGCTCGCCGGGCTTTCCCGCTGCTATATCGAGACCGGTGCGATCGAGCAGGCCAAGCAAACCCTCGCCATGGTCCCCGAATCCAAGCACGCCGACGCGGCAGTCGCGGCGGCACGCGCGGCCCTCGACATCGCCGAGCAGGCGGCATCGCTTGGGCCGATCGCCGAACTCGAGAAGACGGTCGCGGAAAACCCGCACGATCTTCAGGCGCGGTTCGACCTCGCGCTCGCCCTCAATGCCAATGGCCGGCGGACCGAGACGGTCGACCACCTGCTCGATATCATTCGGCGTGACCGCAGTTGGAACGACGATGCCGCACGAAAACAGCTCGTTCAGTTGTTCGAGGCCTGGGGGCCGACCGACGAGGCGACGATCGCCGGGCGCCGGCGGTTGTCCTCGATTCTGTTTGCGTGACGTGTGTGTATTTAAAGTCGACGTGAGGCGCGGTGCTGTGCTGCGTGGCGACGGAGTCCGGCAATGCCTATGAATGCGGTCTATCGGGGACCGGCTGATCTACCCGCCATCATCCCGGTGTTTCCCTTGCCCGGTGCGCTGCTCTTGCCGCGCGGGCAGATGCCGCTCAATATTTTCGAGCCGCGCTACCTCGCGATGGTCGATGACGCGTTGCGCGGCAGCCATCGCCTGATCGGCATGATCCAGCCCGACACGGGACATCCGGGGCCGGAAGAAAAGCCCAATCTCTACAAGGTCGGCTGCGTCGGCCGTATCACCCAGCTCGCCGAATCCGGTGACGGGCGCTACGTCCTCCAGCTCACCGGGGTGTGCCGCTACCGGGTCGAGCACGAGCTCGGGGTAACGACGGCCTATCGCCAGTGTCAGGTCGACTATGTTCCATTCGCCGACGATTTCGTCGCGCGCAAGGGCGAGCAGGAAGTCGACCGCAAGACGCTGCTCGCAGCGCTGAACGATTTCCTGAAGGCCAACAATCTCAAGGCCGATTGGGAGGGCATCGAGAACGCGCCCAACGAGGCGCTCGTCAATGCGCTCGCAATGATGTCGCCCTATGGCCCGGCCGAAAAGCAGGCGCTGCTGGAGGCGCCCGACCTAAAAACCCGCGCCGAAATCCTGGTCGCCGTCACCGAGATCGAGCTTGCGAAAGGGTTCACCGGCACCGAGCCGCCGCTGCAGTAACAGGCGCCGCCATCTGAATGGCGTACGCGGCAGGATATTGTCTATCCGGCCGGTTCCCGTGCTAAAGCACTGTCGGAGCGAAGCCATACCCGGATCTGTTGCTCGGGAAAGTCGAATTGCTTCGCCGCGAACCGCGCACGCAATGGTGGGAGACCCCAAGGTTTTGGCAATGACATCTTCGTCCTCAACTGACCGCGCGGCCGGATCGGTCGATCCCAAACTTCTTGAGATCCTGGTTTGTCCGCTGACCAAAGGTCCGCTGGAATATGACGCGGAGAACCAGGAGTTGATCTCGCGTGCGGCGAACCTCGCCTATCCGATCCGCGACGGAATTCCGATCATGCTGGTCGACGAGGCACGTCGGCTGGACTGACTGAACGGTTCGGTGACGAACCATTCTACGGCCGAGGTCTTGCTCCCTTCCGCGTCTTGCGGGGCGCTTGCCCTTCCGCCTGCGAGAATTCCTTCTCCCCGCTTGCGAGGAGAAGGTGGCGAGCGGCTCTTGCCGCGAGCCGGATGAGGGGCCTCTTCCTCTTCACGCGGACTGCTCGCCCCTCACCCGCCGCGCTTCGCGCGTCGACCTCTCCCCGCAAGCGGGGAGAGGTGAGTGTTACCCATGTTCCCGGTTGCTCAGTGTGAGCATGCGTGGTGAATGCGATGGCGCTATAGCGCCTCGCCGCGCAGGAGTTTCGGCACGTCGCCGGTGAGGCCCGCCGCCTCGCGGATGAAAAAGCCCTTGAGCGCCGGCAGGCGATCCACGATGCCGAGCCCGAGATCGCGCGCAAACCGCAACACATCCGAGTGGTTGGAGAACAGGCGGTTGAGCCCGTCGGTGGCAACGCCCATCGCGAGCGTATCGAACCGGCGCCAGCGTTGATAGTGCTCGAGCACTTGGCTGCCGCCCGGATCGAGACCGAGGCGGGCGGCCTCAGTCACTGCTTCGGCGAGGGCCGCGGCGTCGCGCAGGCCGAGATTGAGCCCCTGGCCGGCGATCGGGTGAATGCGATGGGCGGCATCGCCGACCAGCGCCAGCCTTTCGCCGATGAACGAGCGGGCGATTCCGAAACCGAGCGGAAAGGCTTGGCGCGGACCCACTGTGGTCAGTTCGCCGAGATGCAGGCCGAACCGCTTCTCCAACTCGGCGTGGAAGCCGGGGTCGGGCAGCGCCATGATGCGGGCGGTTTCCGTGCGTCCTTCGACCCATACCAGCGACGCGCGATTATCTTTGAGCGGAAGGATTGCGAACGGCCCCGCGGGAAGGAAGTGCTCGACCGCAGTGCCGCAGTGATCGCGCGTATGGGCGACGGTCGTAACGATCGCCGACTGCCCATATTCCCAGCCCACCATGGCGATCCCGGCGCGTTCGCGCAGACGCGAGCGCGCGCCGTCGGCAGCGACCAGTAGGCGCGTTGCGACGATGCGCCTGTCCCCGAGCGCCGCGCTGATGCGCTCGGGTTTCGCGTCGAAACTTGCCACCGCGGTTTCGACGAGCTCGACGCCTTCGTCCTTCGCTTTGGCCGCGAGCGCCGCGAGCAGCGGGCCGTTCTCGATCATCTGGGCGAACGGCTCGCCCGGCTCGAGCTCGCCGGCAAAGGTGAGAAACACTGGCCGCACGGCATCGTCGAGCCGGCTGTCGGTGATCTCCATGTCGAGAATGTCCTGGGCTTCGGCGGCGACCTGCTGCCAGACGCCGATCGCCTCCAGCATGCGGCGCGCCGAGGCGGCAATGGCCGAGGCGCGGGCATCGACCGCCGGCCGCGCCAGCGTTGGATCGGCGACCATGACGGAAAATCGCGGGCCCAGCGCCTGGCGCAAGGCCACGGCGAGCGCGAGCCCGGTGAAACCCGCACCGGCGATCAGAACGTCCTTGTATTCGCTTGTCATGGGGTGTTCGCTTGTCATGGGTTCCCGGCTAGTGATGCGGCACCAACGCTTGGGCTCGTCTCATTGTGTTGGTGCCGCATCACAAAGCATCGGATTAGCTAGTGTTCTGGGATGACGGTCCGGGGTCGGACCGTCAGAGAAGGA
>JANQIP010000098.1 GCA_028282095.1 Xanthobacteraceae bacterium
TTCCCCGCTTTCGCGGGGACGAACGGACCAGAGCGCGATGGCTTCAGGTTGAATCAGTCGCGCTCTCTTTCTCTTCGTTTGGTCGCATGATCTTGTCCGAAAAGTCTGCCAACTTTTCGGGATCATGCTTCTCTTCGTTTGGTCGCATGATCTTGCCCGAAAAGTCTGCCAGTTTTTCGGGATCATGCTCTGGCCAGCAACAGTCGTAGGAACGCATGGTCGCCCTCGTCCTCGTCGCGGCGGTCGCCGAGAATGGCGTCATCGGCCGTGCCAATGCGCTGCCGTGGCGGCTGAACTCCGATCGCGCCCATTTCCGCGCGCTCACCCTCGGCTACCCGGTGGTGATGGGACGCAAGACCTATCAATCGATTGGCGCGCCGCTCGCCGGTCGCACCAATATTGTGGTGAGCCGCGACTGCGCGTTCTCCGCGCCGCGCATCCTTGTGGCCGGCAGTCTGGATCAGGCGCTTTCGGCCGCGCGCGGCGACGCGCTGCGGCGGGGCGCTGAAGCCATCATGGTGGTCGGCGGCACCGAGATCTATGCGCAGACCATGCCGGCGGCCTCGCGGCTTGAGATCACATGCGTGCATGCGAAGCCTGAGGGCGACACCGTGTTTCCCGCGATCGACCCGGCGCAGTGGCGCGAAACAACGCGGAAACAGGCGCCAATGAGCGAGGGCGACACAGCGGCTTTCACCTTCGTGACCTATGAGCGCGTCCCGTCCGGGGCCGGCAATGCGTCACTGGGCAGCAACGCGGTGCGTTGATCAAGGGGTTGGTTTTCGATAACCCAAGGCACATGTAACGTCGGATAGACGGCGGGCAGCGCGAGGGCGAACCGCGGCCGGCGGCTTTCCGGCTGGAGCGGATGTCGCTTCGTTCTTCAATTATGCATTTTCTGTGGCGAGCAGGGTCTCACCACGCCGGAAAATGCTCCAATCAGGGGAAGGCTCAATCATGCCGTGGAGTAATCAGGGTGGTGGTCCGTGGGGACCTGGCCCCAAGGGGCCATGGGGCTCTGGTCCGCAATCATCCGGACCGACCCCGCCCGACCTTGAGGAGATTCTGCGTCGCGGCCAGGACAAGCTCAAGACGGTCCTTCCGGGCGGCAGCCTGGGGGGAAAGGGAATAGCGCTGCTCGTCGTGGCGGCGCTTTTGCTGTGGGGCTTGTCGGGATTTTTCCGCGTGCAGACCGACGAACTCGGTGTCGTCCTGCGCTTCGGCAAATATGTCCGCGACGCCAAGCCTGGCCTCAACTACCACCTTCCTTTCCCGATCGAGACGGTGCTCACGCCCAAGGTCACGCGCGTCAACACCATCGATATCGGCATGCGGCAGGTCCAGGACCGGCGCGGAACGACCATGCGGGACGTGCCGGAAGAAAGCCTGATGCTCACGGGCGATGAGAACATCGTCGACGTCGATTTCACCGTCCTTTGGAAGATCAAGCCGGGCGGGGGCGCGGCCCAGTATCTCTTCAATATCCAAAATCCCGAGGGCACGGTGAAGGCGGTCGCCGAAAGCTCCATGCGCGAAGTGATCGGGCGCTCCGAGATTCAGCCGATCCTCACCGGCGCGCGGCAGACCATCGAGACCGCGGTGCATGACCTGATGCAGAAGGTTCTCGACGATTACGGCGCCGGGATCCAGATCAACCAGGTCCAGCTGCAGAAGGTCGACCCGCCGGCGCAGGTGATCGACGCGTTCCGCGACGTTCAGGCGGCGCGCGCCGACGCCGAACGTGCGCAGAACGAGGCGCAGACCTACTCCAACCGCGTCATTCCGGAGGCGAGAGGCCGCGCCGCGCAGATCACGCAGGCGGCCGAGGCCTATCGCGAACAGACGGTCGCCGAAGCAAGAGGCCAGGCCGGCCGTTTCGATAAGATCTACGAGGAGTACCGCAAGGCTCCGGAGATCACGCGCGAGCGGCTGTATCTTGAGACCATGGAGCGCGTGCTCGGTGGCACCAACAAGATCATCCTCGATTCGAACGCAGGTGCCGGCGGCAGCGGCGTCGTTCCGTATATTTCTCTCGACGAACTGACCAAACGTCAGAACCAGACGGCGCAGCCATCGCAGATGCAACCCTCGGGAAGCCGTACAGGAGCAAGCCGATGAAACTGGGCATCGTAGGCGGGATCGCCATCGTCGTCGTCGTGCTGCTGCTCGTGCTCGGCTACAGCTCGTTGTTCTCCGTCTACCAAACCCAGCAGGCGCTGGTGGTGCGGTTCGGCGAGCCGGTGCGGGTGGTCCGGGATGCCGGTATTCACTTCAAGGTCCCGCTTATCGACAACGTGATTTATGTCGATAAGCGCATTCTCGATCTCGAGAACCCGGCGCAAGAGGTGATCGCATCCGACCAGAAGCGGCTCGAGGTCGACGCCTTTGCCCGCTACAAGGTCATTAACCCGCTGCTGTTCTATCAAGCCGTCAGCACGGTCGAGGGGGCGAATGTCCGGCTCGCGACCCTGCTTAACTCGGCGCTGCGGCGGGTGCTCGGCGAAGCGACATTGACCGAGGTCGTGCGCGACAAGCGCGACGAGCTCATGATCCGCGTCCGTGATCAGCTCGAGCGCGAAGCGCAGAGCTTCGGCATTTCGGTGGTCGATGTGCGCATCCGTCGTGCCGACCTGCCGCCGCAGAACAGCGAGGCGGTTTACCAACGCATGCAGACCGAGCGTCAGCGGGAGGCCGCCGAAATCCGCGCGGAAGGCAGCCAAGCCGCTCAGGAAATCCGCGCCCGCGCCGATCGCGAAGTGACCGTGCTGGTGGCGGAGGCGACCTCGAAGGCTGAACAGACCCGGGGCGAGGGCGATGCCACGCGAAACAGCATCTTTGCTGAAGCCTTCAACAAGGACCCCAGCTTCTTCTCCTTCTATCGCTCGATGCAGGCCTATGAGACGGGGTTGAAGCCGAACGATACCCGGCTGCTGCTGCGACCGGACTCGGATTTCTTCCGTTATTTCAACAGCCGCGGTGCGAGCGGCCGGTCGGCAGGAGCCGCATCGCCCTCGTCGACGGCTGCGACCTCTCCACCGGGGGCGGCCGCCGCGCAGGCACAGTAAGGGTCGACATTGCCGACAACCGCCCCGACGCGGTAATGTAGCGGGCGCAGCCAAACCGGCTGATCTAGTGATGCGGCACCAACCCTTGAGCTCGTCTCATCGTGTTGGGGTCGCATCATAGAGCATCGGATCAGCTAGTGTTCCTTGCCTGACGGTCCGGGGTTGGACCATCGGAGAAGGAAACACTAGTGATGCGGCACCAACGCTTGGGCCCGTCTCATTGTGTTGGTGACGCATCACAAAGCATCAGATTGGCTGGCTTCCGACTCTGGGTCCGGGGTCGGACCGTCGGAGTCGGAATACTTGAGCGTGGTCCCGAAAAGATGGCAGACTTTTCGCATTGGATCGTGCGGCCAAACACAGAGATAGAGAGCGCGATCGGCTCAATCTGAGACAATCGCGCTTCAGGACGCGCCCGATATGATACAGCTCTTGGTCGCGTTCGGGCTCGTATTCGTGATCGAGGGGCTGTTCTTTGCCGTGTTTCCCGGTCCGGCGCGGCGTTCGGCGGTTGCGATTCTCGAGACGCCCGAGCAGGTGTTGCGGGTGGTCGGGCTGATCAGCGCCGCCGTCGGCGTCGGCGTAATCTGGATCGTCGGGTTGCTATTTTAGATTTGAGTGAGATTTGGATTTAGGGTGGAGATGCTTCCGGCCGATTAGGTGCGCGCTCGTTGTCTTTTTTGCATGGTCGAACGCGCGATTATCTTTGTTTGGCCGCCTGATCCTCTCCGAAAAGCCTGCACCTTTTCGGGATCATGCTTCTCTTCGTTTGGCCGCCTGATCCTCTCCGAAAAGTCTGCACCTCTTCGGGATCATGCTTCTCTTCGTTTGGCCGCCTGATCTTGTCCGAAAAGCCTGCACCTCTTCGGGATCATGCTCCGGCATCCCGCATGACCGCGCGCCGCACATGCGCATGTAACACACCTTCGCGTTTTGAGCAGGCGCTAACCCTTTTGACACAGGCGTTACCGGCTCGTGCGGTTATGATGGCCGCGGCGGGAACCTGTTAATGATTCGGGGCGAAAATTTAAGTGCGAACAACAGTGGAACCGGCGTCGATTCTCCGCGTTAGACCACGACAGCACTGCTGGCTGTAGTCCAGCTCCGAGGGGGGCAAGACGTGATTCACTCTAATTCGACCAGTTACGAGGTGGCGCGCAAACTTGTGCCCACCGAAGTTCTCGGTTTGTTTAAGACGTGCGGCATTCTCGGCGTCGGCCTTTGCTCGGCTATGGTTGTGTTCGGCACGAGCACGGCAGAAGCCAACTATTATTATCGAGGACATGGTTACTACGGCTACGGTTACAGCTCCAACTATCGGGCGAGCCGCTCCTACAAGGCCCGCAAGCGTTATTCCAGGCGGAAGTACCGGAAGTACCGACGGTCTCGCACCAAGCAGGTCAAGCAGCAGGTGCCGGTCGAGCCGGTGACGGGACCGGTGACCGTCGTTGTGTCGACCGGTGAGCAGCGAGTGCGGGTGTTCGATCGGACGAAAAAAGTCGCCGATTCCCCGACCTCGACCGGCAAGCGCCGATATGCGACGCTCAGGGGCGTGTTCTCAATTATTCAAAAGAACCGCCGTCACTATTCGAATCTCTATGCGGGCGCGCCGATGCCGTACATGCAGCGGCTTACCTGGACGGGGACCGCGCTGCATAAGGGCCATCTTCCCGGCTATCCGGCCTCACACGGGTGCATTCGCCTGCCGCAATGGTTTGCTTCGCGGCTTTGGCGCATGACCAAGCTGGGCACGCGGGTGATCGTCGCCCGCCATGGCGTTGAGCCGGTGGATATCTCGCATGCCAAGCTTGAGAGCTTGAAGCGCATGCCGACCGAGCCGGACTTTGTGCCGATCATGGTCGAGGGCGCGGCGGGCAAGACCGCCGCCAAAGAGGGGCCCGTGACGGACGGCCTGGGTACGCCGATGCCGAGCCTTCTGGTCGACGAGACCGAGGCGTCCACGGTGCCTGGCTTGAGCGACCCGCCAAGCGTGCCGGTGACTCCTATTCCGCTCGCACGGCCGGATCTGCCGGAATACGAGGGTCCGCCGGCCAAACCGCTCAAGACCGGGCCGCTCGCGATCTTTATCAGCAAGAAAGAAGGCCGGCTGTTCGTTCGCAAGGGGTTCGAGCCTTTGTTCGATCTTCCGGTCACGATCGAGGATCCGGAGCGTCCGCTCGGAACCCATGTCTACACGGCGACCGAGTTCAAGGATGACGGCCAGTCCATGCGCTGGACCGCAATCTCGCTTCCGCCCGAGCTTCGCAGCACCAAACGGTCGAAGCGAAAGAGCCGGCGTTCTGCGGAGAAAGTGCCGGTTCCGAAACCGGCAGTGAATGGGGCACCCGCGATGGCAAGTGCGGCGCTCGATCGGGTCGAGCTTTCGGACGAGGCGCTCTATCTGCTCAGCGATTTCCTCAAGCCCGGTTCGTCCTTGACTATCTCCGACAAGGGCCTGGGCCGGTACACCGGCAAGGGGACTGGGTTCATCGTTATCTCGCGCTGAACCGGAACGCAGCATCATCGAGGTTCAAATGGCCGGGCGCTGCCCGGCCATTTCATTTGGCGGCCGAACGAACGCCCTCAAGCTTGGGTTCAACCGACTGCTGGTATGAATCTGGAACCGGTACGACTTACTGGATCGTGGCAAGCGGCTGATCGGCCTCGACCGTATCGCCCGGCTTGACGTGAATCGCTGCGATGCGGCCGGCCTTGTGAGCGCTGATCACGGTCTTCATCTTCATCGCCTCGAGCACCAGAATCGCATCGTCGACGTCGACCATATCACCGACGCTGGCATTGATCTCGAGCACGACGCCCGCAAGCGGCGCGGTACGATCGTCCGGGCTGCCCGCGACCGGAGCGGCCGGTCGGCTGGGAGCTGGCGCCGCCGGCGCCGAGGGGATGGCGCGGGGAGCCGCCGGAGCAGCCGGCGGTGCCAGCGTTGTGGCTTCGGGTTCTGTCGGGCTGGTCATCTCCTCGACGACCACGTCGTAGGCCCGACCATCGACGGTGACCCGCAGGTGTCTCCTCATGATGGCATTGTCCCCTTTTGGCGGCGCGAGTGCGACGATCAGTGGCGCAGTTGATGGTCGGGTGCAAGCGGGGCCGTCGTTGCGCGTCACCCGCCCAATCGCTCGGTGGGCGCCGAACCGCCACGCACCGCAGACCAGCGCACGATCGCTCGATTCATGAGCTCAAGCATGATCCCGAAAAGTTGGCAGACTTTTCGGAGAAGATCATGCGACAGAACAAAGAGAAGAGCATGATCCCGAAAAGTTGGCAGACTTTTCGGACAAGCAGCGTAGGGTGGGCAAAGGCGCGCCAAGAGCGCGCCGTGCCCACGCGGCCAAGGCCGCCGAACACGAATTGGTGGGCATGCTTCGCATGCCCACCCTACAGTTCTTCGTCTCGAAGGATGCATGGTTTAAGCATGATCCCGAAAAGTTGGCAGACTTTTTGGAGAAGATCATGCGACAGAGCAAAGAGAAGAGCATGATCCCGAAAAGTTGGCAGACTTTTCGGAGAAGATCATGCGACAGAACAAAGAGAAGAGCATGATCCCGAAAAGTTGGCAGACTTTTCGGAGAAGATCATGCGACAGAACAAAGAGAAGAGCATGATCCCGAAAAGCCGGCAGACTTTTCGGGAAAGATCATGCGACAGAACACAGAAAAAGAGAGCGCGATTGATTCAAGGAGAAGCAATCGCGCTTCTCAAGCGTCACTATTTCGGCTGACGCCAAGACTCAACCCGCGGCCCGCAACATGCTGATGAGGACGGCTGCGAAGATCGCCGAGGTGATGACTCCGCTGATGCTGACCCCGAGCGCGTGCGGCAGAACGATCGCGTTCTTGTTCGCTTCGCCCACGACCTTCTGGGCGATCTTGGCGCATGTCGGCACGCAGGACACGGCGGCGATGCCGATCACCGGGTTGTATTTGCCGCCGGACAGCCAGTACAGCACATAGCCGCCGAGAATGCCGCCGATCGCGGAGATGGTCAGCGCCACGACACCGATCACCAAGAGGATCAGGACTTTCGGGTTGAGGATGGTGCTGGCTTCGCACAACACACCGAGCGTGAGGCCAAGGAAGAAGGTCGCACCGTAGAGAATCTGGTTGGAGAACAGATCGTAGAAATAGCTCAGGCCGCTCTCCCGGACGATCACGCCAAGAAACAGCGAGAAGAATAGCGGCGCGGCGACCGGGAACAGGAACGACAGGAGAACGCAGGCGACGACGGCGAAGACGATCTTCTCGCTCGCGGAAATCGGTCGCGCCGTATCGGGAGGCATCGGTATGGCGCGTATATGCTTGGGCACCATCGCCTTGATCAGGTAGGGAAAGCCCCCGTAAGTGAGCCCGAGATAGAGGTAGCCGACCACGGTGATGGGGACGAAAATCTCCGGGGCAAGGATCAAGGAGGCGAACAGCACCATGGGGCCGTCCGCCCCACCGATGGTGGCGGTTGCCGCCGCCTCGTTGACCGGAAGGCCCATCAGCACGCCCATCGGAAAAACCACAAGCGTTCCGAGTTCGCCGCAGATCGCAAGAAAGATGCTGCGGAACGGTCGCTGCATCACATAGCCGACATCGAGCAGCGATCCGATGCCGAGAAACACCAGGCATGCGATCAGGCCGTTGGAAAAGGTCAGCGTGTAGATCGGCTGCAGCCAGTTGATCTGCAGCTCGTTGACCACTTGGTCCGTCCCGCTCGCGAGCGGATCGAGAAACAGGGTTCCCGTCTGCCCGCCGGGCAGAAACAGCACGGCAGCGTTGACCGCCGCCATGCCGAGACCCATCGGGATCATCAGGAGTGCTTCCAGCACGCCCTTCTGGCCGAGATAGATCAGCAGCAGGCCGAGAAATATCAGGAATATGCGGCCGATGATGATGGACGGCTCGGACGCCACGAGCGTGGCGAAGCCTTGGAAAAGGTCGAGGAATTGGATATCGAACACGCCGATCTTCTCTGCTGGAAGAGGGGTCTGTCGGACAGTCTCAGCGACGCGGTGTGTGAGACGTATGGTGCCTCGATCGCATCTCGCGCGCCCAGTTCGCCGTTGGCGGCTGGTGCTCGGCAAAGGACACGATCCGGTGAGGAGCGCCCAGCGTTGCATGCACCGCGGCGCCGATGACCGCGGCGATCGTCGCCGGATCATCGGCCGCCGGCAGCACGGAAACGGTCAGGGGAGGCGCGACGACCGGAGGCGCTTTTTGCGTCCGCGCGAGCAGGATCACGATGAGGCGGATGATGCCGGCGCAGAGCGCGGCGATGATCGCCATCAAGACATAGCCGAATATGGCCTGGTTGATCGTGGTGAGGACTGCTTCACTCATCGACACGCTCCCACGTCTCTGTTTGGAGCATCGCCTTCGGCGCAACATGTGTTCCATCGCGCCGCATGTCGTCCCGCGTCCGCCATCCGCATGGGAACGGCGGCGCCCTGACTTCTCATGACCCGATGGTCACGAGCGGCTGGTCGGCCTCGACCGCATCGCCCGGCTTGACGTGAATGGCGGTGACCTGCCCGGCCTTGTGTGCGCCGATCACGGTCTTCATCTTCATCGCTTCAAGCACGAGCAGCTGATCGTCGATGTCGACCGTGTCTCCGATCTTGGCATTGACCTCGAGCACGACGCCGGCGAGCGGCGCAAGCCGGTTGTCCGGGCCGCCCGCCACCTGTGGCGCCGCCGCCCGCGGAGCTGCTGATGGTGCACTGGCGGACGAAGAGGTGAGGGCCGGCGGCACCGCAGCGGATGGGGGCGGCAGCGTGCTGACGCCAGCCTGGCTCGGGTCGGCAATGTCTTCGACGATCACGTCGTAGGCGCGGCCATCGACGGTGATCCGCAGGTGTCTCATCATGGTGATGTCGTCCCCCCTTTGGCGACGCGATACTCAGTGACGCAACCCAGTGACGCAAGAGTTGCCCGGTCAGAGCGGGATCAGCCCGTGCTTCTTCGGCGGTCGGAGCTCGCGCTTCGTCAGCAGCTTGCGCAGCGCCAGCGACACCATGGCGCGGGTCATTTCGGGCTCGATAACCTCGGTGATATAGCCCTTGGAGGCGGCGAGATAGGGCGAAGCGAATTCCGAGCGATAAATCCCGACGAACTCCTTGCGCTTGGCCTTTAGCTCCTCCGGATCGACGATCGCCTTCAACTCCTTGCTGTAGAGGATGTTGACGGCACCCTCGGCGCCCATCACCGCGATTTCCGCTGTGGGCCAGGCAAACACGATGTCGGCGCCCAGCTCCTGGCTGCACATTGCAAGATAGGAGCCGCCATAGGCTTTGCGGGTGACCACGGTGACCTTCGGCACGGTGGCGCTGGAGTAGGAGAACAGCATCTTGGCGCCGTGGCGAATGATGCCGCCGCGCTCCTGGTCGATGCCGGGCAGGAATCCGGGCACGTCCACGAATGTTATGAGGGGGATGTTGAAGGCATTGCAGAAGCGAATGAAGCGCGCGCCTTTGTCGGACGAATCGATGTCAAGGCAGCCTGCCTTTTCCATCGAATTGTTGGCGAGAACGCCGACCACGATGCCCTCAAGGCGGCCGAAGCCGACGATCAGGTTCTTGGCGAAGTTCTTCTGGATCTCGAACAGCTCACTATTGTCCAAGATACGTTGCACGATGGCGTGCATGTCCATCGGCTCGGACGGATCGGAGCGCACGAGGGCATCCATCCCGTCGTCGGGGCCATAGTCGATCTCGCTGCTCGGATCATGCGGCGGGTCGTCGGTGTTGTTGGCCGGCAGGTAGGACAGCAGCCGGCGCGTCAGCTCGATCGCGTGTCGGTCGTCGTCGGCGAGCAGATGGACATTGCCGCTCACCGCGGCATGCATCTCGGCGCCGCCCACTTCGTCGACGCTCACCTCGCGGCCGGACACCGCCTTGATCACTTGCGGACCGGTGATGAACATCTGCGCGTTCTGCCGCGTCATGATGATGAAATCCATCAGCGCGGGCGAATAGGACGCACCGCCGGCGCAGGGGCCGGCGATCACCGCGATCTGCGGCACGACGCCAGAGAGCGAAACATTGCGATAGAACACTTCGCCATATCCGGACAGCGAATCGACGCCTTCCTGAATGCGGGCGCCGCCGGAATCCTTGAAGCCAACGAAGGCCGTGCCGTTCCTGAGGGCATAGTCCTGCGCCCATACGATCTTGCGCGCATGCATCTTCCCCAGCGTGCCGCCCATGACCAGGAAGTCCTGGCTGAAGGCGGCGGTCTGGCGGCCCCCGACATAGCCGGTACCGACGATCACGCCGTCGGCCGGGATCTCGGTATCCGCCATCCCGAACGCGGTCGTGGCATGGCGGATATGTGCGCCGTATTCCTGAAACGTCCCCTCCTGAAACAGCGTCTCCAGCCGCTCGCGTGCCGTCATCAGGCCTTTCTTGTGACGATCCTCGACCTTCTTGGCGCCGCCGGACGCGGCCGCCTTGTCGCGACGAGTCTCAAGGCCGGTGCGCAGTTTTTCGTCGAGCGGCATGCTCGTTTCCCCCTGTCATCAGCCAACACTATTCTTCGGCCGCCGGCACCGCGTGCCCGTCGCCGAGAACGTGCTCAAGTCGGATCGTTCGATTTCCCCCGCCGACCCCGACGCGACAAACTTGAACACATGCGCGTTCGCCTGTCGAATCCTTCTGATCCCTACCAGTTAGATCAAGCGACGCGGCGCCGCACCGAATCAAATCGAGTTGAACGATTGCCGCCTGCGCGGCCATGCCACAGCCGGCAGCGTCGACGTCATTCACGCCGCGGTTGCCACTGTGACCGGCCGGCCGCAGTGCAAAACGGTAATCGTGTCGGCGATCGGATGCGGCTCCCCCGATTTGAACCCGGGCATGGGCTTGCGCCACTACCTCACAAGTCTGCAACCGGGGGCGGCGAGGCAGGTAGAGCGTTTTCAGGCGAAGTGGAAACCGGTGCGCCGCAGAAAACGCCGACTCGTCGAAAGGGAAAAAGGTGAACGGGGATCGGGTTGCAACACCAGTTCTCGATGACGCGGACGACCTTGAAAGTGCTCACACAGCGTTCGAACGAGGTTTGACATGACCGCGGCCGACCAGGAAATCCTCGACGCGGCGGAGTTGGAATCGTTGTTGCCCTGGCATGCCGCCGGCACGTTGAGTCGCGGCCAGACCGAAAGGGTCGACCGAACGCTCGCCAGCCGTCCGGACCTTGCCCGCCGTCTTATGCTCGCGCAACGCGAGCGCACTGAGACTATCGGCCTCAATGAAGAGCTTGGCACGCCTTCGGCTCGGGTCCTGGCGACGGTCTTGACTGCAATCGCAGCCGATGCTTCGGCAGAACAAAGCCCGGCCGATGTGGTGACGCCTGCCGCCCGCGACTCGGGGGACTCGATGGCGTGAAGACTTCCAGGCAACTGCAGCGCAGCGACTAGAGCATGATCCCGAAAAGTTGCAGACTTTTCGGGAAAGATCATGCGGCCAAACAAAGAGAAAAATAGAGTGCGATCGATTCAACCTAAATCGATCGCACTCTAGCCTCTTCAACAATCTGCAATAAACTGCCGGTTGCGGGGCCTGATTCGGCTGCCCGCGCGAGACGCGTTGCGGCCCTGATCAGTCTGCCTGCCAAGCGTTGGGGGCCGCCTTTCTCGATGATGAGGGGTGTCGCGGCTTTGCGTGTTTTCCGCAAGGCCGGGCCGCAACGACGGGGCAGAGCATGACGGAGGGAATAGCTCAGACGTTTCCGATCGAGGTCACCCGCAAATGGCTGGATCTGGCGGAACGGAGAAAGGCGTATCTGGTCGAGCTTTACGAGACCGGACGCTGGCAGCTCTTCTACGGCGAAGCGGAGTTCGTCGATCGCTTGCGCGAGGCCATCGATGTGGTCGAGCGGTGGAGTCTCACCGCGCAAACCTTACTTGATGGGGCTGCGCGCGATCCTGCGGCTGATGTCGTCGCGGCTGAGGACGGGGCCGACGAACCCAACGTCTGCGCAGAATAGAACATGGTCCCGAAAGACCGACAGATCGAACAGAACTGTAGGGTGGGCATGCGAAGCATGCCCACCAATTTATTCTCAGCGGTCTTGACCGCGTGGGCACGGCGCGCTCTTGGCGCGCCTTTGCCCACCCTACAGCTTTTGGAACATGCGACCGAACAAAGAGAAACACAGCGCGATTGAATCAACCTAAAGCAACCGCACTCTAGGATCCGGTCTTGCGGGGGGTGTCGTAGCGGGTGGGTTCGAGCCAAGCCTCGTTCTTCCACCACACATGCTCCAGGCCGCACAGCGGACAGCGCGAGAGAATGAGCGTGTCGGGCAGCCGCGCGAAGGTTGCTTCGTCGATCTCGATGCCGGTTGAAACGGCCTGCCCGCGATAAGGGCACCTGATCATGACAATGCTCACCTCGACCCCCAACACGCCAATTCGTCTACCGAAAAACGCGCAATCCCAAGCGAGGCCCTGGAGCGAGTTCTGTTTGCTGCGGCGAACCGTTCGCCTTTGCCGGCAAATGCTCCGGCAGGCCTCTTGGTTGCATGCTCGCTAAGTATTGCGCGGAGAATTGGGCTTGTTAGCCCCGTGTCACTACTTAGGCGGATTGCCTTATCCGAGGTCGGCCGCGGCAAGCGCGCTCGCGCTGCGGCCGGTCAGGACGAGGGCGGCGCATAGCCATAGAGACGCGCCAGCCGGGCGGGTTCGGCGCCCAGGGAATAGGCGAGCCGCAGTCGCCACATCAGCACGATCGTGCGGATCATCCCGTGCTGTTCCCAGCGCCGGCCGGATGTGACGGCGCGCGTCGCAAGACAGAGCGGTGGGCTGACGCGGCACAGGCTGCGCGACAGCGCCAGATCTTCCATCAGCGGGATCTCCGGGAAACCGCCGACCCGATTGAAGGCCTCGCGGGTCACGAAGATCGCCTGGTCGCCGGTCGCGATGCCGGTCACCCGCGAGCGGATGTTCATCATGGTGGCAACGACGCGCAGCAGGGGATGGCGACCGGAAATCCGTACATCGAAGCGGCCCCACGAGCGTCCGCTGCGCGCGAGGTTTTCCGCGACCAGCCGGTCCGCCTCGGTCGGAAGCCGCGTATCGATATGGAGGAACAGCAGGACGTCGCCATTCGCCGCCGCGGCGCCGGCGTTCATCTGCGCAGCCCGTCCGCGCGGCGCCATGATCACGCGGTCGGCGAGCGGGCGGGCAATCGCCATGGTCTGATCGCGGCTGCCGCCATCCACAACGACGACCTCGACGCCCCGCGCGTGCAACGGCGCCAGCGCCGCCAATGCGCCGGCGATCTCCGTCTCCTCATCGAGCACGGGAATGACGATCGAAAGGCTCACTCCGCAGCTTCCTTCAGCGCGCCGCCGCAGCTCGATCCCTGGCCGGCGGTGCATCCATAGCAATGTCCAGCGACGCGGATGGCGTCTCCGGCGAAGCTGTCCGTCAGCAGCGCGGACAGATGCGCGCGCCCATGCCCGCCGAGCGGCAGCCCCAGCATCTGGTTGAAGTCGCAATCGTAGAGGTAGCCTTTCCAATCGACGGAGACGAGGTCGCGGCACATGACGCTGGCGAGGTTTTTGTCGCTGTGCGCGCCCTGAAGCAGCCCGAGATAATGCTCGAACGTGCCGTGCGCGATCAGGCTCGCGCCGAACCGCTGGATCGGCATGTTGACGAGCGTGAACAGATTGTTGAACCGCACACCATAGGTCTCATAGAGCACGCGTTGGTAATCGGCTTCGAGGCTTGGCTGTGGCGGCGGCAGGTTCGGACCCTGCGGATTGAAGACGAGATTGAGCACAAGCCCGCTGCCCTCGCGGCCATAGCCGAGCGCATTGAGCCGATGCAGGGCGCGGATCGATGCATCGAACACGCCGCGGCCGCGTTGGCGGTCGACATTGTCCTCGAGATAACAGGGAAGCGAGGCGGTGATCTCGACCTGCTCGCCGGCGAGAAATCCGGCGAGGTCGGCCTGCTCGGGCGCCTCGAGGATGGTGAGATTGCAGCGGTCGATCACCTTGACGCCAAGCTCGCGCGCGGAATGGACGAGCCTGCGGAAATGCGGGTTGAGCTCGGGCGCTCCGCCGGTGATGTCGAGCGTCTCGATCCGCCGGTGCGCGAGCACGGCAAGCACGAGGTCGATGGTCTCACCGGTCATCTCCTCGGTGCGTTTCGGTCCGGCATTGACGTGACAATGCACGCAGGACAGGTTGCAGCGATAGCCGACATTGACCTGCAGCGTGGTTACGCCGCGGCGGTTTATCGCAGGGAATCGAATGGTCTCAAGCAGCGGCCAGGTATCTCGCATCGCCTCATGCCGTCGAAGGCAGCCCCTGTTTCAGTCAAATCAGGCTTTGCACTGTCTCTATCGTTGTATGGTCTCACGGCAAATCGTTTACTGCTTCGCCGGACAACGGACGACGTCAAATCCTAGGGGTATTCGTGTCATGTCGGGGCGCTGTTACGTCCCGTTCAGCATATCGTAGAGAGTCCGGGTGGGCGTGCATGGCAGACCTCAGCGCACCTGCGCCTTCGCCGTGTCCGACAAAACCTCGTCGATCCCGATGCGGCCGAAGCCCGGGAGTTTCAGAGCCGGCCGGCGCAGATCGATGCCGACGACGAAGCCGAGGAGGTTCACTTCGAAACCCTCGACCCAGGCAAGCTTGACGCCGAACAAGCCCCAGAGATTGATTTCGAAGCCAGTACCGCTGTCGCTTGCTCCGAAATAGGGAAGGGGACGGAAATCGCGCCCGATCGCATTGGGCGGTATGGTTGCCTTAAATTCGGGCACGGCGCGTAGCACGGTTGCGACGAAAGTGTTGCTATTGGGCCCCGGCCAGAGCCGGTAATCGCCGGCTTTGCGGTAGGGGTAGCGCCTGACCGCTTCGGTAATCCGCGGTATCAGTCGCTCGGCTCGCTCGCCGGAGAGGTCGGCAACGAGAACGGGTGGGTTGCCGTACCAGCGCCCGTCCGGTGGCCAGCCGTTGCGCCGCACCGGGTGGCCCCAGCCTACCACGTCGTAGCGTGTCCAGGTCGTCGCGTTCTTCTTCTTCAGGACGATCCAGCTATGCACCGAAAAGACGCCCTTCCAGCCGCCGGTGCGTCCCGACAGCACAAGCACGCGCGCTTCGGGATGCGTTTTTGCCGGCGGAAGGCGGCCGACGCTCGACCAATCGGCGTCACGCCAACTGATTGGGCCGTCGGAAACGGCGAACAATGCGGCACGCGCCACGATCGGCACCAAGAATACGGCCAGAATGAACAGCGTCATCCTTGTCGGATCGATGCGCCCGGATCGAGATGGTTTCAGCATGGCGACGGCCGTATAAATAAGTTCCTTCCAATCGATGACAAGCACGCAGTGTTGCCAAGGTCTTCGTGCCATTCTGTCTCATGAACATGATGACGATCCATGCATAACCCGGTCCTGGTCGAGGCGTTGCGCGGCACGCTCGTCGAAACGCGGCATAGCGGCGCAGTCGCGGTGATCGACGCGTCGGGCAAACGCGTGCTGGCGATTGGCGATATCGAGCGGCCGATCTTTCCCCGTTCGGCGATCAAGGCGCTGCAGGCGCTCGTGCTGGTCGAGGCGGGCGCGGTCGAGCGCTTCGGCCTGCGCGAGGAGGAGTTGGCGCTCGCCTGCGGCTCGCATGGCGGAGAGCCCGATCATGTCGCGGGCGTTGCCCGCATGCTCGCCCGCGCCGGCCTCGACGAAGGCGCCTTGATGTGCGGGACGCATTGGCCGCTGCACCAGCCGGCGGCGCGGGCGCTTGCGCGCAGCGGCGGAGCGGCGACGGCGATCCACAACAACTGTTCGGGCAAGCATGCCGGTTTCCTGTGTGCAGCCCGCGCGAGCGGATGCGATCCCGCCACCTATGTCGATGTCGCCCATCCGGTGCAGCGTGCGGTGAGGGAGGTGCTGGAGGACCTCGGCGGTGCGGCGATTCCGGACGAGCACCGCGGCACCGATGGTTGTTCAGTCCCCAACTTCGCCATGCCGCTTGGCCGGATGGCGCTCGCCTTTGCGCGGTTCGGGACCGGGGAGGGGCTATCACCTGTGCGGGCGGCGGCGGCAGGGCGGCTGCGCGCGGCATGCGCCGCATATCCCTGGCATGTGGCCGGTACCGGGCGGTTCTGCACCGAGGCGATGACCGGCCTGCGCGAGCGGGCATTCTTGAAGACGGGCGCCGAAGGCGTGATGTGCGCCGCGCTTCCCGATCAAGGGCTCGGCATCGCGCTCAAGATCGACGACGGTACAACGCGGGCGGCGGAAGCGGCGATGGCCGCCATGCTCGCGCGCTTCCTGCCGCGTCACGACGTGAACCGCGCCGAGCTCGAACGTTTTGCCAAGCCGGTCCTACGCAACTGGAATCGTACGGCGATCGGCGTGCTGCAGCCGACTGCGGCTTTGCTCACCGGCTGACAGAGTCCATTCCGCTTCAAGCTGAAGCACAGCGCGAAGTGCGGTCACTCGTTCATCCTCCCCCGTGAAGCGGGGGAGGATGAATAGCGGCCCGCTCGTTCTCGCGGAACGCCCGGAGCGCGATCGTTTCAGATTGGATCGCACTCTAGAGTGCGATCCATTTAAACTGAATCGATCGCACTCTATTTCTCTTTGTTTTGCCGCATGATCTTGTCCGAAAAGTCTGCA
>JANQIP010000073.1 GCA_028282095.1 Xanthobacteraceae bacterium
GAGCTCGTCTCATTGTGTTGGTGCCGCATCACAAAGCACCGGATTAGCTAGTGTTCCTTACCTGACGGTCCGGGGTCGGACCGTCAGAGAAGGAAACACTAGAGCATGATCCCGAAAAGTTGCAGACTTTTCGGACAAGATCATGCGGCCAAACAAAGAGAAATAGAGTGCGATCGATTCAATCTGAATGGATCGCGCTCTAGTGTCTGAAGCGTTTTCCGCTGAAGCGCGAGCCGCCGCGTGGAGAAAGTGCCGCTATTGATTGACGTGAAAGCGGATTCCGCTCTCTTGGATGGAATTCGTTCCTGAAGCTGCGGCGAGACTGATGCAGGAGGCCTGCGCGACAATGGAACGAGGGCCCGCAATGCCGCAATCACAACGAAAATTCCGTCCGACATTGGCCGTCGCGGTGGCAGCCTGTGCGGTCGTCATTGGCGGCTGTTCTGGCATGCCGGGCCTCGGCGACGTCAAGTTGTTGCCGTCAATGAGCTCATTCGTTCCGACCAACTCCAATGCCTTCAACGAGGCCGCGGTCAACACCAAGCGTCCGGTGAGTGCCGCCGACCTCGTCGATGCGCAAGGCCTTTGCGCCGGTGCCGCGGGTCAGGTGGCAAGCGCCGGCGCTGGCGAGACGATTCAGCCGGTGGGCCACAGCGTGGGTCTCGACATGACCGAATGCGAGGTAGTGCAGGCGCTCGGCATTCCCCAATCGACCCAAATCGACACCCATCCGGGCGGTCAACGTTCTGTCACCATGCTCTTTTCTGGGGTCGAGCGCGCCGGGATCTACCGTTTCACCCGCGGCCGCCTGGTGTCGATCGAACGCGCTGCCGGTCCCGCCAGCCCGAACACGGGTCGAAGCAACGCGCGATAAGAGAGGAAATCGCATATTATCAATTATATACAATAGTTTAGGGAAAGCAGCTTACAAGTTTCCGCTTGCTCTCGGGTTTTTTGCGCAACAGCCTTCCGGTCCAACGCGCGATTGCTTCTCCTTGATCGATCGCGCTCTGTTTCTCTTTGTTTTGTCGCATGATCCCGTCCGAAATGTCTGCCGTCTCTTCGGATCATATTTTTTTCTCGCGTTTTCTGCGGCGAACGGTTCCCAACTCGCCTGAAAACGCTTAGCGCATGATCCTTTCAGGTTGAATCGATCGCGCTCCGTTTCTCTTTGTTTTGTCGCATGATCTTGCCCGAAAAGTCTGCGAACTTTTCGGGATCATGCTCTAGAGTTGGCATCGGCGCCGCGCACCTTTATGGACAGGGAATCAAGGGGTGCGCCGGATGTTCAAGCAAGTCGCCGTGCTGATGGGGGGCTGGTCGGCCGAGCGCGAGGTGTCCTTGCGCTCCGGGACCGCCTGCGCCGAGGCCCTCACGCGCAAGGGCTATCGCGTCAAGCCGATCGATGTCGGACGCGACCTTGCTGCCGTGCTCGCCGAACTCAAGCCGGATGTCGCGCTCAATATGCTTCACGGCCGGCCGGGCGAGGACGGCATCATCCAAGGGATCCTGGAAGTCCTGGAGATCCCCTACAGCCATTCAGGCGTACGCGCCTCGGCGCTCGCAATGCACAAGGAGGCCGCCAAATCGATTCTGCGGGCCGCCGGCGTTCCGGTCCCCGAAGGGGTGGTGTCTTCGCGGTTCGAAGCGGTCAAGGCGCATCTCACCGATCGCCCCTATGTGATCAAGCCGGTGGCGGAAGGCTCGAGCGTCGGCGTGTTCATCGTCACCGAGCTGCATGAGCATCCACCTCAAGAATTGACCCGAGAGGACTGGCCCTATGGGGATCTTGTCATGTGCGAGCAGTTCATTCCCGGAAAGGAACTGACCTGCGCCGTGATCGGAGAGGATGCGCTCGGCGTGACCGAGATCGTCCCGACCATGCGCTTTTACGACTATGAAGCAAAGTATGCCCCGGGCGGGTCCCGGCACGTCGTTCCCGCACAAATTAAACCAAATGTTTACCAAGAAGTCCGCAGACTGGCCCTCCGAGCGCACCAGGCACTCGGTTGTCGCGGCGTGAGTCGTGCGGATTTCCGCTACGACGATCGCGTGGAGGGGATTCAGGGCCTCTTCTGCCTTGAGGTCAACACCCAGCCCGGCATGACCGAGGTGTCCTTGGTGCCCGAGCTCGCGGCGCATGCGGGTATCTCGTTCGAAGAGCTGGTGGCATGGATGGTGGAGGACGCGTCGCTGAATCGCTGACCGGGGGGACGCTCGCACCCGGAGCTTCGGCGCGTCCGAACGATCCCGCTGATTGGCGCAGGCAGCCGCGCAAGCGACGGGCGCCTTTATTCCTCCGCATGCCTCTTCTTGCCGGGCTTCGTGGCCTGTGGTCGCCGCCAAGCGGTGCGCGACCTGCCGCCGGCGCGCTTCGCCGGGTAGGCCTTGCAACCAGCGCGGCCTTGCTCCTTATCGCGGTCGCAGTGCTTCCCGCCTTCGCGGTCCGCGGCGGGCATTCCGTGGTCGACTGGCTGAAGGAGGGGCGTCACATCGCTGCCAACGCAGTGGGCTTGCGCATCGCTTCGGTCGCCATTGCCGGCCACAAGCATCTGTCGCGCGACGAGGTCCTCGCGATCGCCGGAATCGATGGGCGAGCCTCGCTGCTGTTTCTCGATGCTGCCGAGGCGCGTGCGAAGCTCGCGGCAAGCCCTTGGGTCGGCGATGCCACCGTGCAGAAGCTCTATCCCGATCGGCTTGCCATCACCGTTAAGGAGCGCGAAGCCTTTGCGCTGTGGCAGCGGGACAGCCAGATCAACGTGATCGCCGCCGACGGCACCGTGCTCGAAGCTTTCGTCTCCCGCAGCGTGATGAGGCTTCCTTTCGTCGTGGGGGCGGGCGCCGATACCCGGGCCAGGGATTTCCTTCATCTGCTCACGCGGCATCCGGAGATTGCCGGTCGTGTGCGGGCCTCGGTGCTGATCGGCGAGCGGCGCTGGAATCTGAAACTCGAGAACGGTGTCGATGTGCGCCTGCCGGAGACCGGCATTGCGGCGGCGCTGAAGCATCTCGCCGTGCTCCAGCGCGACAAGGCGCTGCTCGACCGCGACATCAGGTCGGTCGATTTGCGGGCACAAGGCCGTGTCACCGTCGGCCTGTCCGAATCGGCAGCGCGGGCACGCGATGAGATGCTCAAGACGAAGCGGATGAAGAAGCGGATGAAGCTGCAAGGGGGCGACGCATGAGTCCCCTGCAATACGGTCTCACGCCGAAGATGAAGCCGCTGACGCCGCGGCGCAGTGCGCTGATCGCCGCGCTCGACGTCGGAACGAGCAAGATCGTGTGCCTCATCGCACGTCTCAAGCCGCACCCGCCGCAGGAGGTGCTGCGCCGGCGCAGCCATGCGATCGAGGTGATCGGATTGAGTCACACCGAGTCGTGCGGCATGAAGGCGGGAAGCGTTGCCGAACTGGCGGCGGCCGAGGGCGCGATTCGTCACGCGGTCGATCTCGCCGAGCGCATGGCACACTGCCAGATCGACGCCGTGATCGTCTCATTGTCGGCCGGACGGCCCGCAAGCGAACTCTTCGCCGCGTCGGTCGATGTGCCCGGGGAAGTACGCGAGAACGACATCGCCCGGGTGATCGCCGCCGGCAGCCAGCTCTCCGTACGCGACGGGCGTGTGGTGCTGCATTCCCTACCGATTGGCTATGCCGTCGACGAAGAGCGTGGCGTCCGCGATCCGCGCGGCATGCTCGCGCGCCGCTTCGGCGTCGACATGCATGTGGCGTCCGCGGATATCGCCGCCGCGCGCAACCTGATGCTCGCCATCGAGCGCTGCCATCTGTCGATCGAGGCGATGGCGCTGAGTCCTTATGTCGCAGCGCTGTCTGCACTCGCCGACGACGAGGCCGATCTCGGCGCTGCCGTCGTCGATATCGGGGCCGGCACGACGACGATGGCGGTGTTTTCCACCGGTCGATTCGTGCATGCCGACGGGTTCGCGCTCGGCGGTAGGCACGTGACTATGGATATCGCGCGTGGACTCAGCACTTCGTTGCAGGATGCCGAGCGAATCAAGACGCTCTATGGCAATGTGCATGCTGGCGCCGTGGATGACCGGGACATGATCGCCGTGCCTTCCGTTTCCGGCGACGACCGTGAACCACAATTCGTCACGCGCGCAACGCTGACGCGGATCATCAAGCCGCGCATGGAGGAGATTCTGGAAATGGTGCGCGACCGGCTTGCCGCGTCGCCCTTTGCGAGCGAGCCAAGAGGACGGGTCATCGCGACCGGCGGCGCCAGCGAGCTGACCGGCTTTGCCGATCTCGCCGCGCGCATTCTTGCGCGTCCGGTCCGCATTGGCCGACCGCTCGGCATTGCCGGGCTGCCGGATGGCGCCAAGGGCGCGGCCTTCGCGGTCGCCGCCGGTCTGCTGGTCTATCCCCAGGTCGCGCATCTCGAGCATTGCATTTCGCGCCACGCCCACCGCCTGCGCGCGGGAAAAGGTGGGGGCTATTTCGCAAGGGTCGGGCAATGGCTCCGCGAAAGTTTCTGAAGACCCGGATGAACGCAATGGAATCCGTCGGCCGCGGACCGGCGAGAAATGGCGGCGTTGCATACGCCGCATCGAAGAGGCAGCCATGAGCATCAACTTGAAGATCCCCGACATCCGGGAGCTCAAGCCGCGGATTACCGTGTTCGGGGTCGGCGGTGCGGGCGGAAATGCCGTCAACAATATGATTCGCGCAGGGCTGCAAGGGGTCGATTTCGTCGTCGCCAATACCGACGCCCAGGCGCTCACAATGTCGGAGGCCGAGCGCATCATCCAGATGGGCGTGCAGGCCACCGAAGGGCTTGGCGCCGGTTCGCAGCCCGATGTCGGACGCTCGGCGGCCGAAGAGGTGTTGGACGAAATCCGCGATCATCTGTCGGGATCCCACATGGTGTTCGTCACCGCCGGCATGGGTGGCGGCACGGGGACCGGAGCCTCGCCGGTCGTCGCCGCCGCGGCGCGCGAACTCGGGATCCTCACCGTCGGCGTGGTGACCAAGCCGTTCCATTTCGAAGGCCAGCGGCGCATGCGCGTTGCCGAGCAGGGCATTGTTGAACTGCAAAGTGTCGTCGACACCCTGATCATCATCCCGAATCAGAATCTGTTCCGTGTCGCCAATGAGAGGACGACCTTCGCCGACGCCTTCGCGATGGCCGACCAGGTGCTCTATTCGGGCGTCGGCTGCATCACCGATCTGATGGTCAAAGAGGGCCTGATCAATCTCGACTTCGCCGATGTCCGCGCCGTCATGCGCGAGATGGGCAAAGCGATGATGGGGACCGGCGAATCGACCGGCGAGAAGCGGGCCTTGCGTGCTGCGGAGGCCGCGATCGCCAATCCTCTGATCGACGATGTGTCGATGCGGGGCGCGCGCGGGCTGCTCATCTCGATCACCGGCGGCAAGGACCTCACCCTCTACGAGGTCGACGAAGCTGCGACGCGCATCCGCGAGGAGGTCGATCAGGACGCCAATATCATCGTCGGCGCGACCTTCGACGAGAGCCTCGACGGCGTCATCCGCGTTTCGGTCGTCGCGACCGGCGTCGACCAGAATGCCGACGATTTGCGGCCGGCGGACACGGTGCCGGTCGAAGCCTTCAGCCGGGCGGCGGAGCTGCGCAACATCACCGCGCAGGAAACGCATATTGCGGATCTGGCGACGCGGCTGCGGGCGGAGAACAAGCGAACCGCCGAGCGGTTGGACCGCATGGATCATTCGGCGCAACTCGAGCGGGCTGCCGGCACGGCGCATGACACGGACGAGACCGCATTTGACGATGCGGCCGCCGATCGCCGGTCCGGGATCGAGGCCGTCGCGACCGCGGCGGTCGCCGATGCTTTGGGCGAGCATGAAATCGAGGATGTCACGGTCCGGCCGATTCCGCCCAAGCCGTCGTTTTTTGCCGAGGCAGCCGAAGCGGAAGAGGACGGGCCGAACGAGCAGGACGAGCCGCCGGCACCGAAGGTCTTCATCCCGCCGCAACCTGAACGGCCTGCCGGGCGTCCCGCCCGCATGCCGCGGATCGACGAGTTTCCGGTTCCCGCACAGAACGAGTTGCGGGCGCAGCGCGGCGAGCTTCCCGAATCCGAACCGGAGAAACGCCGGATGACGCTGCTGCAACGGCTGGCCGCCGTCGGGCTCGGCCGGCGCGAAGGCGAGGAGCCCAAGGCGGAGGCAAAGCCGGCGCGCGCGCCTTTGCCCGAATGGCCGGCACAACGGATGCCGCGGACCGAGCCGCGCGGGCAGGAACCGGTCTCGGAATATGCGCGTCGCCAGGGCCCGCAGGGCCTCGACATGCACGGCCGCTCGGCTCCGCTGCCGAAGGAGCCGGATGAGGATCAGCTCGATATTCCGGCCTTCCTGCGGCGACAGGCCAATTAGAGCGTTCTCAGGCGAACTGGAGACCGGTTCGCCGCAGAAAACGCGACCTCCCAATCAGGATGCATGATCCCGAAAAACTGGCAGATCGAAAAGAACTGTAGGGTGGGCATGCGAAGCATGCCCACCAATTATTGTTCGGCGGCCTTGGCCGCGTGGGCACGGCGCGCTCTTGGCGCGCCTTTGCCCACCCTACGCTGCTCTTCGGACAAGATCACGCGACATAACAAAGAGAAGGAGAGCGCAGTTGATTCAACGCGAAGCAATCGCAGTCTAGTCTTCGACAGCATGCCCGAACTGCCGGCCAACGCTTTGAGAAATATGGATGCGTGTTTCTACTAGGCCTGCAGAGAAGCCCGCCGATTCGATACTCCCGACGGTGCCGCTGTGGTTAACGAATTTCAAACAAATACCGGTCAAACTTTCGCCCGTTCTCCAGCTCAGTGAATGAGACGGGACAACGGGGGGCTGTTCGGCGATGCTTCGCCTAGCGTGTGTTCTGCTCGCCTCACTTATCATCACTCCGGCCATGGCCGACATGCGCATCACGCGCGATTTCGGCGGCTATGTCGAAGAATACAAGGCGCGCTACGAGCGCGTGCGCCGAACCGGCGAGCGCGTGATCATCGACGGGATCTGCAACTCGGCCTGCACGCTCGTGCTCGGCATCGTGCCGCTGCAGCGGATCTGCGTGACGCCGCGCGCGAGCCTCGGCTTTCATCAGGCCTATTTCGACAAACGCTGGACCGCCGGCGTGAAAGTGACCAGCATCTCCGGCACCGCCCAGCTGATGTCGGTCTATCCGAACTCGGTCAAGCGGTGGATCGCCCGCAACGGCGGCCTCACGCCGAAGATGAAGAAGCTCAGAAACGGCCCCGATCTTTGGGCGATCGTCAATCCCTGCCCGGATTTTTTCTGATCGAGCTGGCCACGCCTTAAGCATGATCCTGAATAGCCGGCAGACTTTTCGCAATGGAGCGCGATCGATTCAGTCTGAATGGATCGGCGCTAGCATGATGATCCGTTCCGAGTGATTGCCTCGGATGCAATTCCGGCAATGTCCCCTATAGCGCGATTGTTTCTCCTTGAATCAATCGCGCTCTTTTTCTGTCGCGGATGAAAAAGGCCCCGGATCACACCTCTCCCCGCAAGCGGGGAGAGGTAACACTCCGCGGGTCGGCGAGCCAGTTCATGATCTTATCCGCAAAGTCTGTCAAACTTTCGGGATCATGCTCCAGCCAGCCGCCCTCAGAGCGGCAGGTTGTCGTGTTTTTTGGCCGGGCTCTCCAAGGTCTTGGTGCGCAGCATGGAGAGCGCCCGCGCGATGCGACGGCGCGTCGAGTGCGGCATGATCACCTCGTCAATATAGCCGCGCTCGGCCGCCTTGAAGGGCGACATGAAGCTCTGCTCGTATTCCTTGTTGCGTTCCGCGATCTTTTCCGGATCATCCATGTCGGCCCGGAAGATGATCTCGACCGCGCCTTTGGCACCCATGACGGCGATCTGCGCGGTCGGCCAGGCATAGTTCACGTCGGCGCCGATATGCTTCGCCGCCATGACCACATAGGCCCCGCCAAAGGCCTTGCGCGTGATCACGGTGACGAGCGGCACCGTGCACTGGCTATAGGCGAAGAGCAGCTTCGCGCCGTTCTTGATGAGGCCGCCCGATTCCTGCGCGGTCCCCGGCAGGAAGCCCGGCACGTCGACGAATGTGACGATCGGGATCTCGAAGGCATTGCAGAAACGCACGAAGCGCGCCGCTTTGCGGCTCGCATCGGAATCGAGCACCCCGGCGAGCACCATGGGTTGGTTGGCGACGAAGCCGACCGTACGCCCGGCAATGCGGCCGAAGCCGATCACGATGTTGCGGGCGAAGGTCGACGACAATTCCATGAAGTCGCCCTCGTCGACGACCTTCAGGATCAGTTCCTTGATGTCGTAGGGCTTGTTGGGGTTCTCCGGGATCAGCGTATCGAGCGACGGCTCGACCCGCTCGACATTGTCGAAGCTCGGCCATTCCGGCACGCCGCCAAGGCTGTGCGAGGGCAGGAAGTCGATCAGCCGGCGCATCTGCAACAGACACTCGACGTCGTTCTCGTATGCCCCGTCGGCGACGGCCGATTTGGTCGCGTGCACGCTCGCGCCGCCCAGTTCCTCGGCGGTGACGACCTCGTTGGTCACCGTCTTCACCACTTCGGGCCCGGTGACGAACATGTAGCTGGTGTCGCGCACCATGAAGATGAAATCGGTCATCGCCGGGGAGTAAACGTCGCCGCCGGCGCAGGGGCCCATGATCACGGAAATCTGCGGAATGACCCCGGAGGCGTGAACATTGCGCTTGAACACCTCGCCATAGCCGCCGAGCGAAGCGACGCCCTCCTGGATGCGCGCACCGCCGGCATCGAACAGGCCGATCACCGGCGCCCGCGCCTTGATCGCCATGTCCTGGATCTTGGTCATCTTCTCGGCGTGGGCCTCGGACAGCGAGCCGCCGAACACCGTGAAGTCCTTGGCGAAGACGAAGACCGGGCGCCCGTTCACCGTGCCCCAACCGGTGACGACGCCGTCGCCTGGAATCTTGGTCTTGTCGGCGCCGAACTGGGTCACCCGATGTTCGACGAACATGTCGTATTCTTCGAACGACTGGTGGTCCAAGAACAGGTTGATGCGCTCGCGCGCCGTGAGCTTGCCGCGCTGGTGCTGCGCCTCAATCCGCGGCTGGCCGCCGCCAAGTCGCGCGCCGGCCCGGCGCTCTTCCAGCCTCTCCAGGATATCTTTCATGCCGTCACACTCGCCTCACCGGTCGGAGCGAATCCTATGTCGGAAGAATTCGCCTTGAATTATTGCATTGACACTGCTTTTGCACAATGAACCTTCCCGCGATGCCGCGGTTGAGCGGCGAAGCGCGATTGTCACGTCACCGTCAATAGCACGGCTCCACCGCGCCCGCGAGGGCGCTGCAGCGAAAAACCGCAGTGCAGCAAAGTCGCCAGTTACGTTCTGGGAAGACGCATCCGGTCTGAAAAACGAGTTCGAGTCCCGGCAACGTCGCGTCGATTCAAGCCGCCGGCGTTCGCGTGGTCTCACTCGACAGCCGCAGGATGAAGGACAGGACCTCGGCGACGGCCTTGTAGAGCTCGACTGGAATCTCCTCGCCAAGATCGATCTCGGCAAGGGCGGCGGCGAGCCCGGCATTCTCTTCGATCGGCACGCCATGGGCTCGGGCGGTCTCGATGATCCGCTCCCCGGTTACGCCTTTGCCTTTGGCGACGACTTTCGGCGCGCCCGGCTTCTCGTAATGGAGGGCGACGGCGAGCGGAGGCGCTTGCGGACGCTCGCTCATGAGGCGCGGTCCAGGAATCGTCCGGCTGGCGCCGGCGGCGTGCTCGGGCGCGGCGAACCCTCCCGCACAATCACGTCGGACGGATCGAGCGCGGCCTCGCGCAGCCCCTCGATGAGCAGCGGAGCTTCGGCACGCAGCCGGGCGGCACTCGCTTCCCGCTCGGCCCAGAGCGTCACCGCCGTCCGCTCGCCCATCACTGCGACCTGCGCATGCACGGCCCCGAGCGTCTCGATATCGATAGTAAACCGGACGCGCCAGACCGGCGCAGCCGGCTCGGCGTCGGTGCCTGCCCTTTCGTCGAAAATCTCGAACTGGGCGATCGCGACACCCTGCGGCGTCCCGAACGGGATCTCGAACATCCAACGCAAGGTCGCACCCTCGGCCTGCGGAAGCGGCAGGCCGGGCCGTTCGGGCAACGAAGCGACCTGCAACAGCGTATGACGGGCAAGCGCGGCCTCGGTCTCGGCGAGCAAGGTCCGGGCAATGATCCCGGGCGACGCTTCGCCAGTGATGGACGAATGCGCGGCCGGCTGGGCGGCCGGCAAGGCGCCGAAGTAAGGTGGCGGCGGGCGCTGCGGCAGTGCCGCTTGCGGTCGGCTTTCGCTGGATCTCGGGTCGGTTCCAGGCTGGGGCGTGGCATCGGGTGCAGCGCGCGCGCCGCTGGCGGCCTGCAACAGAGCCTTGTACAGCGCCTCGGCGGGCGCTGAGCCCGGTCGCAGCGTGGCGGCGGATGCAGGCGTCGAAACCTGGGCCACCAGTCGATCGAGCGGCGTGCTCGCCGGCTCTTCGGAAGCGGGCCATTGCTTCAGCGCTGCACGCAAGCCGACAAGCACGGCCTTGAGGTCGTCGGAAACGGCCAGGCTTGCCGCGTATCCCTTAGCCGATGCGGCGGCGGTTGATCCGAGATTGGATTCGAGAAAAAGTCCGGAACGCATGACGGCGCGCCGCAATTGATCGGCCTCCACCGGCTTGTCGACCGGATGCCGGAACGACAGCAGCCGCAGCACCGCTTCCCTCACTGGCAACGGGATTCCAGCGAGCTTTGCCGCCACGGCGGCATCGGCAAACAGCGGCGCAAGCCCGTCCTGCATGGCAGCGGCAGAGCGCATTGCGGCAGCAAGCGCAAGGGCCGGATCGGCGGAAGGCGCTCCGCTCACCGTAGGTGCTGCAGCGGCCGGCGCACTGCCCGGCGTGCCGGCGGGCGGTGCCTCGCCTGCGGCGGTGGCGAGGCCTGCGCGCGGCGCGGATGCACCCGAAAGCTCCGGCGGCCGCAGCAGCACGAGCTTCATGCCTTCGGGCGTTGCCCTCACCACGAGCTGCACGCGCATGCCGGGGAGCAGCGGCACCTGCGTCTTCGCCTCCACGAGAGACGAGCCAAGCGCAAGCTGAACGTGTTGGGCGTCGATCACGCGCGTAACCACAGCGTCGACCACCTGCCCCGGCGACAGTGCCGAATTGCCGCCGGAGTGGTTGTTGAGCGCCACCGCTATGGGGGAGACGACGAAGTCCACTTGCGCCTCGCATACAGCCAGCCCGTGGCGGCCAGCCTAAGGCGATTCCCTTATCTGGGCGTTAATCGGGATTGGCCAGCCCTGCGCTGTTATCGCGCGCCGGAGAGCGATTGCTTTAGGTTGAAACAATCGCGCTTCTGTCCCTTTGTATTATCGCTTGATCCTGAAAAGTCCCCCGACCTTTCGGGATCATTTTCTAAGGAATGAAAAAGCTCCGTTCGTCTCCAAACGATGGGGAGTTGGGATCACGTGAGCAGATCCGATTCCCGCTTTCGTTGGAATGAACGGGACGAGGGACATATTTGAGAATGCTATCACGTCGAGCATTTTAATGCCCGTAGCCCAATATTTCATTCCGTTCATCCCCTATCCCTACAAGGGCGAGGAAATCGCATGTGACCTGTGCGGCTGCTCCGAATTCGAGGTCATCTGCGAGCATGACCGGCGTTTCAAGAGGCTCCGGACCGTGGCCTGCATTCGCTGCGGCCTGATGCGCACACATCCGATGCCGACCGAGGCTGAAATCATCGAGTATTATTCCAGTATCTACAGGCTGGATTACGGCCTGACATCGTCAAAACCATCGCGACGGCATCTGAACCGCGCGCGTCGCCAGGCGACGGACCGGATGAACTTGCTCGCGCCGGTGCTCAAGCCCGGCGCCCGGATCCTCGATTTCGGCTGTGGCGCCGGCGTGTTTCTGTCCCATGCGAAGTCAGCGGGATTTAAGACGCTGGGCATCGAACCGGGAACCCCATTCGCGCGCTTCGGCCGCGAGGAATTCGGCCTCGATATCATCAACGACATCTGGGAAAACGTCGAAGTGCCGGGCGAGTTCGACGTCATCACGGCTATCGAAGTCGTCGAACATCTGCGTCGTCCGGTTAATGCCATGCGGTGGCTTCGTGACAAGTTGGCGGAGAATGGGGTGATCTACATAACCGTGCCGAACATGCTTCCCAGCGACAAAGAAACCTTCCGGCTCTTCCATTTTGCGCATCTCTATCAGTTCACGCCCAAAACCCTGGAATGGGCCGGAGCCGCCGCCGGTCTCGAACCCGATCCACGGTTCGAACCAGATGGAACGAAAATCGTGTTCAGAAAAGCGTCCAAGGGCGAGGAACTACCCAGTTTCGACCGCAACCACGGCGAGGGGTTGCAAGAACAATACCCGAAAGCATCGGTCTCGGCGTTTCTCATCAACGGTCGATGGCTCCAGCCGATGAAGAACCGACTGACGAAGACGATTCGCGATACAATAGGCTGACCGGACATGTCCGCGCATCTCAAGGGACCGTAGGGTGGGCATGCGAAGCATGCCCACCGCGTGCGTTCCGCTCGGCCGTGTCGATCGCGTGGGCAGGGCGCGCCACGGGCGCGCCTTTGCCCACCCTACGGCTGTTGGACGCGCCTCAAGTGAGGAGCGCAGCGAAGCCGCACGTCTCGAACCCTACAGACCGTAGGGTGGGCATGCGAAGCATGCCCGCCGCGTGCGTTCCGATCGGCCGTGTCGATCGCGTGGGCACCGCGCGCCGCGGGCGCGCGTTTGCCCACCGTACGGCTGTTGGACGCGCCTCAAGTGAGGAGCGCAGCGAAG
>JANQIP010000212.1 GCA_028282095.1 Xanthobacteraceae bacterium
CTGATGGCGGCGGGCATCATCTAGAGCATGATCCCGAAGAGTTGCAGACTTTTCGGACAAGATCATGCGGCAAAACAAAGAGAAATAGAGCGCGATCGATTCAATCTGAATGGATCGCGCTCTAGCAGGCTGGGGGGATCCCCTCTTCAAAGCGTGGTGCCCGGCCATTGTCCCGTCGTCACCAAACTCTGCACCTCCGACTTCAGAAACTTGGCAAACCGGCTGGAAAGGCGCGAGCCGGGCCTGTTGAGCGGCGACATCAGGACCAGGGTACGGTCGATGGGGTGCCGTACGATGGGGCGCGCCAACAGCCGTCCGGCGCGGACTTGGTTGATCACGCTGACAGGCGGCAAAATGGTGCTGCCCAGCCCCCTTTCGACGAAGGCGAGCATGGTCGGCAGGATATCGATTTCCAGCACGACGTTCAAAGCAACGGCGTATTTCTGCGCAATGGTTTCGACACATTGCCGCAAGCCGTGTTCACGATTCGGCAGGATCAGAGGCTTCATGAGCGCTTTAGGGGCCTCGATCGGAGCGCGGTCGGCCTTCCGTGCCTGTGCAGCGGATTGAACCAGGAAAAGCTGCTCGATGATGATCGGTTGCGATCGAATGGAGGGTGACGTCTGCCCCTCGTAACAAACGCCAAGGTCGATCTTCCCGCGCACCAGCCAGTCTTGGACATGGCCGCTGAACCCCGAAATGATCTGCAGCTTAACCTCGGGGTAGGTCTCCATCGTCCGCTCGATCAGACGGGTCGCGAGGATCTCGGCAACGGTGGGGGGGAGCCCCACTCTCAAGTATCCGGAAAGCGGTGCGTAGGAGCCTGACAGTTCCTCGGCCAGTTCCTGAACATCCTCAAGTATGGACTGGGCACGCGAGGCCAGGCGAATGCCCTCTTCCGTGGGCATGACGCCGCGCCCGTGGCGCTGCAAGAGGGTCACTTGCAACTCTTGTTCAAGCGCCTTGACCTGCCGACTGAGCGCGGGCTGGGCGATGTTGAGGCTTTCTGCGGCGGCTGTGATGCTGCTGAGCTCGACCACATGAATGAAGTTGCGCAGCTGCCGGAATTCCATCCATGCCCCTATTGTATCGCTGTTATAATAATAATGCATTAGAAACATGGCTTCCAGTGGTTAAGCTTCATTTTTAGGGCTGATCATCAGCTCGCGGCTTCATCGGATCGCATGATCGGATCGCAGCCAGCAGAAACAAGCCTGATAAAGAGCTTTGGTGCATTGGGAGGATCACATGAAGACTAACATCTATCTCGGGGCAGCCCTTGGCGGCCTTATCGCTTTTTCGGCCGCCTCGGCGACTGCCCAAGACCTGCCGGACACCATGGTGTGGACATCCTATGATGTCGGCTCTGCCGGCTATGCGGAAGCTTCGGCGATCGCAGATGCCTTTGGCAGAAAGTTCGGTACGCGTATTCGTATCCAGCCATCGGGCAGCGGGATCGGTCGGTTGCAGCCGCTCCTGCAGGGACGCGCCGATTACGCCTTTCTTGCCACCGAAGCCTTTTTCCTTGCCGAAGGCGCCTATGATTTTGCCCTGCCGGAATGGGGGCCCCATAACCTGCGCGCCGTCGCAGGCCGTCCCGCTGGGATCACCCTGATCGCGGCAGGCGATGCGGGTATCAAAAATGTGGAAGATGCGCGCGGGAAGCGCATCGCATTTGTTGCCGGCAATCCTTCGGTCAACGTCAAGTGCGAGGCCATCCTGGCATTTGGCGGCCTGACGCTTGATGATGTCAAGGTCATCATGTTCCCGACCTACTCGTCGGCGATGTCGTCAATGACGCGCAACGAGTCCGATGCGACCTGCACCACCCCGACCACCAGCCAACTCTACGAACTGGCCGAAAGCCCGCGCGGGATCCACTATGCGCCGCTTTTTGCCGATAACGCCAAGGGATGGGACGCGCTCTTGACGGTTCTGCCGATCATGGGGCCGAGCGATGAGGACATAGCTGCGGGTCTTCCAGAGGGCGAAATCGCCAAGATGGCGGCCTATCGCTACCCGGTCATCACCACCACGTCGGATAAGTCGGCCGATGAGGTCTATGCGTTCATCAAGGCCTTGGATAAGACCTTTGGTCTCTACAAGGATGCGACCGCGACCATGAAACGCTGGGCGCTGGATCGGTCCGGGCGCCCTGCCATCGACGTGCCGTTCCATGAAGGGGCCATCCGCTACCTGCGGGAAATCGGCGTCTGGACGGAAGAACACGATCTTTGGAACCAGCAGCGTATCGCCCGTCTCGATGCGTTGCGGGCGGCCTGGGAGAAGTTCCGCGCGCAAAATGAAGGCATGCCGGAACAGGAGTATGCCGCAGCATGGATGGCGCATCGCGCCGACGTGATCGCCGGCCTGAACTGACCGCCAACCCTTGAACCCTTGATGGCATCCCTGGCCAAGTCCGGGCCGGGGGTGCCTTTCTGGATGGGCGGGGCAGCGCCATGGATTCCGAAAACAGGCGGCACGGGGCTGCATTGGCGGGCCCGACGGTAGCATCCTTTGCAGCGGCAGCCCGGCAGACGGTCCTGCGCACGGCGATCATGATACTGGGCGCGCTAGGCGTGCTGCTGGCGATCAACCAGCAATTCCTGCTCAATCTTTTCGGCTTCCAGCCATTGGGCAACTCCTATCTCTACTATCTTATCGGCATCTTTCTGGCGCTCGCCTTCCTGACGCTTCCGATAAACAGGGCCGATTCGGGGCAGTTCTGGTGGCTCAATGTGATCATGGCGGTCGCCGCATTGGTCAGCGCCGGATGGCTGGGTTTTCACGGGCTCGATATCATCCAGCGGGGGTGGGAGTTCGATGCCCCGCTGACGGCCGATATCATGGCATTGGTCCTCATCGTTCTGGTGCTTGAGGGCGTGCGCCGCGGGGGCGGGACAATCCTGCTCTGCACCGCGCTGATTTTCGGATCCTACCCGCTCTATGCCGACCATATGCCGGGGTTCCTTTGGGGGACCAGCTACTCGCTGATGGGCATGGTGCGCGCGCATGTGTTCGGGGTCGAGTCGATCATCGGAATTCCGATGCAGGTTGTGGCTGAGCTTGTGATCGGTTTCGTGGTCTTTGGCTCGGTTCTTGTTGCGACCAAGGGCAGCGAATTTTTCATGGAACTGGCCACGGCGCTTCTCGGACACCGCCGTGGCGGGCCGGCCAAGGTTGCCGTGGTCGGGTCGGGGATGCTCGGTTCGCTTTCCGGCAGCGTCATCTCGAATATCCTGACCTCCGGGCCTTTCTCGATCCCGACCATGCGGCGGGTCGGCTATCCTCCTTACTATGCCGCTGCCGTGGAGGCCTGTGCTTCGACCGGTGGAACGCTGATGCCGCCGGTCATGGGCACGGTCGCCTTCGTCATGGCGTCCTTTGTCGGCGTTCAGTATTCGGCGATCGTGATTGCGGCGCTGATCCCGGCGCTGCTGTTCTATGTTGCGCTGTTGTTCCAGGTCGACATGTATGCGGCCCGCCGTGGGTTGAAAGGCCTGCCGCGCAGCGAGACACCGCCGCTCTGGCCGGTACTCAAGAGCGGCTGGCCCTATCTGTTGAGCCTCGCGGTCTTGATCTTCGTGCTGATGGGCCTTCGCATGGAAGCGCGCGCGCCATACTACGCCGCGGCCGTGATGCTGGTGGCGACCTCCTTCAACAAGGAGACGCGCCTGACGTTCAGCCGTGCCAAAGAACTGCTGCTCAGCATGTCCGTGAACATTGCAAGTCTCGTGGCGATTCTGGCCGGTATCGGCTTGGTGGTGGGTGGTCTATCCTATTCGGGCGTGGCGGGCGCGTTCTCTCGCGAACTCCTGTTGCATGCGGGCAGCAACACCGCCTTGATGCTGATCGCCGGCGCCGTGACGAGTTTCGTGCTCGGCATGGGCATGACGGTCACGGCCTGCTACATCTTCCTTTCGATCCTGCTGGCGCCGGCGCTCGTGCAAGCCGGTTTCCATCCGATCGCAAGTCACCTGTTCATTCTCTACTGGGGCATGCTGTCCTATATCACGCCGCCAGTGGCGCTTGCGGCAATCACGGCGGCCAATGTCGCAGGCTCCAATCCGATGACGACCGGCTTTCATTCCATGCGGCTTGGCATGCCTCTTTTCGTGCTGCCATTCATCTTTGTCTACGATCCGGCCCTGGTAGCGGACGGAACGTGGCTGCAAATCGGCGAACGCCTGCTTCTGACCCTCACGGCGATCTGGATGATCACGGCGGCGTTCGAAGGCTGGCTCTATGGGGTCGGCCAGATTAGCCGCGCAAGCCGTTTCGCCTGCGCTGCAGGCGGCGTGCTCATTCTGGTCCCGGAGCTGACCACCAGCCTGGTCGGTGGCGGCATTCTGATTGCGACCATCGCGCTGAACCGTTGGTTTGGGCGCGGCGCAAAACCCCATGAAAGCGTGAGTTGACGGAGGCGGCCATGGACAAGCGGCAAAAAGATCCGGCCTGTTCGGTTGCGCCCATTGCGGACGGCGCAACGGTCATGATCGGAGGGTTTGGCTCCTCGGGCATTCCGCTCGGCTTGATCGATGCCTTGCTGGAACATGGCGCGACCGGCTTGACGGTTGTCTCCAACAATGCGGGTGCCGGAAACACCGGAATCGCCAAGCTCCTGAAAGCAGGCAAAGTCGCAAAGGTGATCTGCTCCTATCCCCGCACGCCCGGTTCGATCTGGTTTGAGAAACGCTACGAGGCGGGCGAGGTGGAACTTGAGGTGGTGCCACAAGGCACGCTGGCCGAACGCATCCGTGCGGCGGGCGCGGGTCTCGGTGGCTTCTTCACACCTACCGGCTACGGGACGCAGTTGGCCCAAGGCAAGGAAACCCGCCTGATCAACGGTCGCGGATATGTGTTCGAAGAACCGCTGCATGCCGATTTTGCGCTGTTGCGCGCCGAGCGCGGCGACAGGTTCGGCAATCTCAGCTATCACGCCACGGCCCGAAACTTCAATCCGGTGATGGCAATGGCGGCACGCCATTCGGTTGCCGAGGTCCGGCATTTGTCCGACCAGCCGCTGGACCCCGAACACGTGGTGACGCCCGGCATTTTTGTAAACGGCATCGTCGAGTACGGAGTGCGGCCATGACGTTACAAGCCGTGAAACCCCTCGACGACGCTCAGCTTGCCGCGCGCGTCGCCCAGGACATTCCCGACGGCGCGTTCGTCAATCTGGGGATCGGCAAGCCGACCCATGTCTCTGTCTATGTGCCGGAAGGGCGGGAGGTGATCTACCATTCCGAGAACGGCATTCTCGGCGTCGGCCCGCCACCCGTGCCAGGCACCGAAGATCCCGAACTGATCGATGCCAGCAAACGGCTTGTCACGGCCAATCCCGGGGCATCATACTTCGATCATTGCGATAGTTTTTCCATGATGCGCGGCGGCCATATCGATATCGCCGTTCTTGGTGCCTATCAGGTTGCCGAAAACGGGGACCTGGCCAACTGGGCAACACTGGACGAGACATTCCCCCCGGCCGTGGGCGGGGCCATGGACCTGGTCGCGGGCGTGCGGAGAATTCTGGTCATGATGCGGCACGTCAATCGCGATGGATCACCCAAACTGCTCAAGCGTTGCACTTATCCGCTGACAGGACTGAGCGTTGTCAGCCGGGTTTACACCGACCTTGCAGTGCTCGACGTGACGCCGGACGGCTTCGCACTGGTCGAGCTTGCGCCGGGCAATAATCTGGATGCGGTGCGGTCCCTGACCGAGGCCGCGATCCTCGCTTGATCGCAAGACCTGCTTGCCGTTCGACCGAGACGATCGGCAGATCTCCAAGGGTCTGAAACAAAACACATAAAGGTAAGTGACCGCCCCTGTCGGCCAAACAGGTCGGGAATCAGGCGGTTGACGGATCAGGGCAGCCCCATGACGCGCCAAAACACGCTTGAGACTCTAGGCCACGGCCTGGCGCTGCCCCTGATCGGCGCGCCCATGTTCCTTGCGTCGGGTGTCGATCTGGTCGTGGCACAGTGCTGCGCCGGTGTGATCGGCACCTTCCCCTCGCTCAATGCCAGGCCGGCGGCGAAACTTGATGACTGGCTTGTCGAGATTGAAACCCGGCTTGAGGCGTTTCGCCGTGACACCGGCAAACATACCGCCGCCTATGGCGTCAATCTGATCGTCAATGACTACAACACGCGTCTGACCGAGGATCTGGATACGGTCGTGCGCCACAAGGTTCCGCTCGTCATCACCTCGCTTTCGGCACCCGATATAGTCGTGGAGGCCGTGCATGGATATGGCGGGCTGGTTTTCCATGACGTGATCAAGGCACGTCATGCGCGGCGCGCCGCGGCCGCGGGGGTGGACGGTTTGGTCCTGGTCTGCGCGGGGGCTGGCGGCCATGCGGGTATGCTCAGCCCCTTTGCACTGATCGAGGAGGTGCGGGCGTTCTACGATGGCCTTCTGGTCCTGTCGGGCGCGATCGCCAACGGCCGGGCGATCCTGGCCGCACAGGTGCTTGGCTGCGATCTTGCCTATGCCGGCACCGTATTCATCCCGACCGATGAGGCCATGGCCCCGTCCGCACACAAAGAGATGATCGTCGGCGCGACGTCCGATCAGATCCTTTACACGCCGATGTTTTCAGGCACGCACGCCAATTATCTGATTCCCAGCATCGAGGCGGCCGGTGTTGACCTAGAACACGCCCGGCAGGCGCAACCACGGCCGATGACCGCAAAGTCCGACCCGGAGCGTCCCAAGGCATGGTCACAGGTCTGGAGCGCAGGGCAGGCCGTCGCGCAGTCTCGAGCCACGGCCGCGGTTGTCGATGTGGTGGCGCGGTTGTCCCAAGAGTATCAGGCAGCCAAAGCCACGATGTCCGGCTGACCGGCCCGAGAGAAAACAAGTGCCGACTTTGAGCCAGCACGCCCTGCTGGAGAGCCGGGCGACCAATGCGAGCCCCGCCGGGTGAGCGACCAAAGCAGGAGGGATGACGGCACGATGATACCGAGTAGAGCCATTGCGCAAACCCGGCCTGACGGGCCGAGTGGACCTCATGGCTAGCGCATGATGATCCTAGGTGATCACTTCTGACGGCGCGCTGTTTTGCGGCGTTCGGATCATCGCCCTTGCGGGCATCCGCGAGCCAGTTCTTGGCGATGTCGCGAGCCTGTTCGACGGTCAGTTCGCCGAAGCGGCCGATCGATGCTTTGCGGCGCACCCCGGCATTCGTGCGATAGGCGAGCATGAAAACCCTCCGCCCGGACGGAAGCACCTTGACCAAGAATCCCGAGGTCGTAGCGTCTCGAATTTCATATTCACGTTCGGCGGGCTCGGCCCGGTCAACAACGGTTTCTGTGAGTTTGGCCTTCGCCACGTCGGTCTCCCAGTCGGAGCTTTTCAGGTGCGAAATAGGAGCTCCCGCACATCCAGCTCTGTCGCGCTAGCGGTGGGAAACGGTCGTGCGGGCTTCACAAAACGACCATATTTTTCAATCGGTTATCGTGCAAAGCCAGGCTGCCGGATAGGACTAGGCCAGACCATGTGCGACGACCAAAAAATCCGTTGAGCGAGACCTCGTGCGCGTTCGACACCCGCCGTCCGCACCAACGACAGGCCAATCATCAGTCCTTAAGAATGATTGGAAAATGCCAAGAATGATTGGAAATGTGTCTTGGCCTTCGACTACATTTGGGTGATTGCGCCCGCCCCGGAAACGGGGCAACTCTGAGGCGAGGGTGCTTGTAGTGCCAGAGTAAGTCGCTTGAGTTGCGACCAGAGGATCGAATCATGACAATCGGCCTGAATATCACCTCGGCCCTCGTAGTGCGTTTTGCCCGGGTGCTGTCGGCTGCCCGCCGCCGGAGCGAAGCCGGAGCGCGCGCACCGGCCCGGACGCGGCGCGGGGCCTTCGCACGGATGCCACGCGCACTGGGGCTGTCGCTCGGCGTCCTCCTTGGTGGCCTCCTCGTGTTGCTTCCGGCCCGTGGCCATGCCGCCGATGGGATCTTGTGCCCGATCGTCGGGCCGGGCGGCATCCCCAACCTTCTCGCCGATGCGCCGCAGCTCGAACGCATGACGACCACAAATACGGTCGATCTCGCCAACGAAATCAACGGCCTCATCCAGCGGCTGAAGGACGAGAAAAAGGACATTTCGAACGACGAGATCACGAATGTGCTGATCGCCGCCTATTGCCCCGTGGTGGCGCGCGAGAAGAACCTGTCGGCCACCGAGAAATGGAAGCTCATGCACCGCTTCAGCAGCGTGGTGTTGCAGCAGATCGCCGCCAATACCATGCCGCCCGGGTCGCTGATCATCGCCAGCATACCGCTGCCGCCCGTCGTGTTTCGCGATCTCAGCACCCAGGCGGAAGCCGCCGGCCAATCCCCGGCGCAGTTCATGGCCGATATTCTGACCAAAGCCGCGGGGCCATGAAGCATGATCCCGAAAAGTTGGAGACTTTTTGGACAAGATCATGCGACCAAGCAAAGAGAGCATGATCCCGAAAAGTTGGAGACTTTTTGGACAAGATCATGCGACAAAGAAAAGAGCTGATCCCGAAAGATTGGAGACTTTTCGGACAAGATCATGCGACAAACAAAGGAACATGATCCCGAAAGGTTGGAGACTTTTCGGACAAGATCATGCGACAAACAAAGGAACATGATCCCGAAAGGTTGGAGACTTTTCGGACAAGATCATGCGACCAAGCAAAGAGAGCATGATCCCGAGAAGTTGGACAAAGAGAAATAGAGCGCGATTGATTTGTCTGAAGCAATCGCAATCTGGAGATGCTTCGCCCGTTCGTCCCCGCGCAAGCGGGGACCCAGAAGCAAAGTGGGTTCCCGCTTCCGCGGGAATGAAGGGAAGTACAAATCAATCCGGGGCAAAGCGCGACCGATTCCATCTGAGGGGATCGTGCCGTTAACCTCGTCGTCCTCGCGCCCACCCCGATGCAGGTAGCCCATACATGACCGTCCATCGCAATTTCATCGGCGGCGAGTGGATCGCCGCGTCCGATGCCGCGCCCGACATCAACCCCTCGGACTTGAGCGACGTCGTTGGCGAGTATGCACGCGCAACTCGCAAGCAGGCGGAAACCGCGATCGCGGCGGCGAAGGCTGCTTTCCCCGTTTTCGTACACAGCACACCGCAAGCACGTGCCGATGCGCTCAAGCAAATCGGCGACGAGATCCTCGCGCGCAAGGAAGAGCTCGGCCGCCTGCTCTCGCGCGAGGAAGGCAAGCCGCTCGCTGACGGCATTGCCGAGGTAACGCGGGCGGCGCAGGTCTTCACCTTCTTTTCCGGTGAAGCGCTGCGCCTCGCGGGCGAGAAGATCGCGAGCATCCGTCCGGGAGTCGAGGTGGAGATGACGCGCGAGCCGCTCGGCGTCGTCGCGCTCATCACCCCGTGGAACTTCCCCGCGGCTATCCCCGCCTGGAAGATCGCGCCTGCGCTCGCCTATGGCAATTGCGTGGTGTTCAAGCCGGCTGATCTCGTGCCGGCGACCGCTCATGCCCTCGCTGAGATCATCGCGCGCGCCGGGCTGCCAGCGGGCGTGTTCAACCTCGTGATGGGGCGCGGTTCGGAGATCGGCGATGTCCTGCTCACCCATGACGATGTCGCCGCCATCTCCTTTACCGGATCGGTTTCGACCGGCCGCAAGGTGGCGCAGGCCGCCGTCACTGCAGCAAAGATGAAGAAAGTGCAGCTCGAAATGGGCGGCAAGAACCCGCTGGTCGTCCTCGATGACGCGGACCTTGCGCTTGCGGTCGAGACGGCAGCGAATGGCGCGTTCTACCAGACCGGTCAGCGCTGCACGGCATCGTCCCGCCTGATCGTCACCGCCGGCATCCACGACCGTTTCGTCGAGGCACTGACCGCCCGGACCAAATCGCTGGTGGTCGACGATGCGCTCAAACCGGGCACTCAGATCGGCCCGGTGGTGGACGAAGGCCAGCTTGAGCAGGACCTGCGCTATCTCGCTATCGGCAAGGACGAGGGCGCGAGGCTCCATTGGGGCGGTGAGCGGCTCAATCGCGAGCACCAGGGTTTTTATCTCCAGCCGGCGCTGTTCGTCGGCGTCGACAACGGCATGCGGATCGCGCGCGAGGAGATTTTCGGGCCCGTGGCCGCCGTCATCAGGGTGCAGGACTATGACGAGGCGCTTGCGGTCGCCAATGACACCGAGTTCGGATTGTCGTCGGGAATCTGCACCACGAGCCTGAAACACGCGACGCATTTCAAGCGCCATTCCGAGGCCGGCATGGCGATGGTCAACCTGCCGACCGCGGGTGTCGACTATCATGTGCCGTTCGGCGGGCGCAAAGCCTCGAGCTACGGCGCGCGCGAGCAAGGCCGCTACGCGGTCGAGTTCTTCACCAGCGTCAAGACGAGCTACGCGCTGGCGTGAACGCTGCCTTGCCGTCGTCCGCGGGCCAGGCGCGTCATATTGTTTCCGGCGGATTAGTTCGGTGCCAAACTGTGCCGTGGCTTGAGGCCGTTTCCTTCTCCCCGCGTGCGGGGAGAAGGTGGCGAGCGGCAATGCCGCGAGCCGGATGAGGGGCTTCTGCTTCTCCGCAATGCCCGTGCTCGCCCCTCACCCGCCGCGCTTCGCGCGTCGACCTCTCCCCGCAAGCGGGGAGAAGTGTTTTCGCGGGATCAGTGGTGGCTCTGTCGCAAAGTAGCGCGTAGGGCGTGTTAGCGCCGAAGGCGCGTAACCCACCGCCAACATTAACTCCTCTCGCTGGCCGGTTCCCGCGTGGGTTACGGCGCTGTGCGCCTAACCCACCCTACAAGCTTGGAACGATCCACATTCCGTTCATTCCCGCGAAAGCGGGAATCCAATCTGTGTAGGATATCCTGGGTCCCCGCTTTCGCGGGGACGAACGGATCAACACACCATCCCGGCGAGCACGCAGCCAAGCCTGCGCAGGCTGCGCAAGCTTACCTGCGTCGCTCGCCGACCTCCCCCTTCCAGGGGGAGGTGATAGGGTTCTATCCCGAAGCGATCACTCGGAAAGCGGATCACTCCGCGGCGATTGCCACCTCGGCCGGCTTTTTGGGCGGCGCGCCGTAGGTGTCGGGGATACGGTCGGCGTAGATTTCGACGAAGTCGGACGCAGTGTCGGCGGTGATAGGCTGCGTCGCCTCGTCGACATAGGTCTCGGCGTTGGGATCGGCGAGAACGCGCTTCATGATGGCGCGGTAACGCCGAACAAGCTTCCACCATTTTGCCGCCACCGTTACGAAATCGGCGATCCGCCACGGATAAAAGACGAGCGGATTGACGATCGGCATGCCATGGCGGCGCTGGGTGCGGATCTTGCGCCGGACGAAGCCGAACTGCAGCGGATGCACGCCCTCGATACGGGCAGCGCCGGAAAAGACCGCCATGGTGTCAAAAAGCTTGGTGCGGTTGATGCCGCTCGCCACTCCGCGACGTATGATGGTCTCGACATGCGCGTCGCTATAGTACCGTGTCCAGGCATCGGCATAAACGCGGTCCCAGGTCTCCTTCGACATGATCGGATGCGCCGTGCAGGCATGCTCGAGATCGTATTTGTTCATGTCGGGGTCCATCGGGACGCCGCGCATGTAGAGGTTCTTGTGGTCCTCCGAGCCGGGCAGCGGCGTGAGGTAGAAGAACTCGAGAATATCGACCGGCAGCTCTCGCTTGATGACCTCGATGTCGCGCGCGATCGATTCCGGCGTATCGGTCGGAAAGCCGAGAATATAACCGGCATAGGTCATGACCTTGGCCTGCCGCCAGGCCTGGAACATTTCCCGGTATTCCCAGATCTTGTTCTGCCGCTTCTTGGCGCCCATCAGCGATTCTGGGTTGATGTTCTCAAGCCCGATGAACACCGCGGTGCAGCCGGCGCGTGCCGCCTTCTCGATGAAGCCGGGAATGCGGTGGCACAGCGTGTCGACCTGGAGCATCAGGCGAATGCGAAACCCGTCCTTCTCGCGCAGCTCGGTCAGCCGGTCGAGGATCGGCTCCCAGTTCTTGTTGCGGGCGAAATTATCGTCGGTCACGAAGAACCGGGTTATTCCCAGCGCCGCATTGGCGCGCACGATGCCCTCGACATCGTCGGCCGTGCGGTAGCGCGACTTGCGGCCCTGCACATTGATGATGGTGCAGAAGCTGCACTGAAACGGGCAGCCACGTCCGGCGTCGAAGCTCGCATAATGGCCGGCAACGCGCGCCACGGTCTGCCGCGGCAGGATCGGATAGGTCGCCGCCGCCATTTCCGGCAGGTCTTTCATGTAATTGTAGATCGGCGGCACTGTTCCGGCCGCCATGTCGCGCAGAAAGGCGTCCATGCGACCTTCGGCTTCGCCGGCATAGAGTATGATGCCGAGGTCAAGCGCCTCCTTCATGTCGGGCGGCAGCTCGGGGAGCATGGCGAGGCAGCCGCCGACGTGGAAGCCGCCGATGGCGACCGGAATGTCCGCAGCGCGGAACTGACGACCAAGATCGAGCGCGCGCGGAAACTGGTTTGATTGCACCCCAATCAGGCCGATGAAGCCACTGCCGGCCTCGCGGATCCTCCTGATCGCACCCTTCACGTCGATGACGGTATTGCACTCGTCATAGGACTCGACCTCGATCTCGACGTTGGGCCCGAGCACCTTTGCCTCCGCGCATTCCGCGATCAGCCCATGCACGCTCGCGAGGCTGTTGGAAGGGATCATCGAGCGCAAGTACTGGATGACGTAGCCGTCCTCGTCGTAGTGCGACGGCTTGATCAGAATGATCCGGAACGTGCGGCTTCCCATAGCGCCCCCCGCCTCTCTCGCGACCCGCGAGTGGAACCGTGCGTACCCCAACATTCATCTGCCTGTAGACGCATCCCGAGGCCGCACGCGGCGAGGGGACGGTAACTAGTTTACCCGTTGGCACGCCGGGCTCAAAGCGGTGAATCGTTGAGTTGCGGGCGCGGGTTCTAAACTTTGCGTGCGTATATTGCCTATCGCGTTGCCTGTCGCATTAAATTGCCTTTTTTAGAACGCGCAGGCTCGATCCGGAATCGATGTAGGGTGGACGGTTCCGAACCGAAAGCGGTCGGCCGGTATGATAAGCCGCTTGAACCGGAATGGGACGACGGTGCACAAACTATGCGGTACAATCCGTCGTAAGCCGGTCCGTCGTCATTCGCCCGACACGATCTTCGCTGAGCTGTTCGCCACAGTATAGGCTCTCACGTCCCGCTTTGGGCGGTCGGCCCGGACCATGGCAATCCGATAATCGATGCGTCACCGAAACGATGAGACGACCTCAGGCGTTGGTTCCGCAATAGGCGGACTTCGGCTGACAATTCGCTCTCCAAATCGTCAGCGTGGGTCATGCGCAGTTCAATACGCTGTGAAGCAACACAAAAACGATGAGAGAAACTCTAGAGCGCGATCCATTCAGATTGGGTCGATCGCGATCGATTTCTTTATGTTTTTTCGCATGATCTTGTCCGAAAAGTCTGCCAACTTTTCAGGATCATGCTCTTGCCTTGGTGCTGCAATACAAAACACAGATTGCCCGGTGTTGCGGCCGGGGGTCGGGAGGTCCTCGATGCTCGCCTGCCTGCGCGCCGGCTTCATCGCCGCACTGATTTCGGTCGTTTCCTTCGTACCCGGTCCGGCTCACGCTTCCGACAAGCCGTTCCAGCGCGATGATCTCGCCGACCGCGCGATCCGGCTGGAGGCGCAGATCAAGCGCGAGGCCGGGTCCGTTGCCCAACCCGTGAACGCGCTGCGCCGTGAGGCAGAGGCGGCGTTCGCGCGCGATGACGGCCGCACCGGCATGCGGCTTCTCGGACAGATCGTTGCGATCGCCCCCGATGAAGCAGCGAACTGGCTGCAGCTTTCCCGCACGATTCTGCGGATTCGTGCCAATGACCGGCGCGAGAGGACGACGCTGCTCGAACGCGCGACCACGGCCGCCTATGTCGCCTATCAACGCGCCGGTAAGACCGGCGAAGCGGCCGACGCCCTCGTCCTGATCAGCCGCGGTTTTTCCAAACGCGGATTGTGGCGCCCGGCGCTCGATGCGCTGCGGCTTTCGCTCGAGCTTCGCGAGGTGGCCGACCTGCGCGCGGCCTACGAGACGATGCGCGCCGAGCACGGCTTTCGCCTGCTCGACTATTCGGTTGATTCCGACACAGCCTCGCCGCGCGCCTGTTTCCAGTTCTCCGAGCGCCTGCCGGGACGGCGCACCGACTTTTCGCCTTTCATCGCCGTTGCCGGCGAGGACAAGCCGGCCCTGTCCGCCGACAACAAGCAGCTCTGCGTCGAGGGGCTCAAACACGGCAAGCGCTACACCATCCGCCTGCGCCCCGGCCTGCCGTCCGTCGTCAGGGAGACGCTCGCAAGGGCGGCGGAACTCAACATCTATGTGCGCGACCGCAAACCCTTTGTGCGCTTTGCCAACAAGGCCTATGTGCTGCCGCGCACGGGCCAGCGCGGCATTCCCGTCGTCAGCGTGAACACGCAGGCGGTTGCCATCGCGATCTATCGCATCGGCGATCGCAGCCTGGTCAATTCGGTGACCGGCAGGCAGTTCGAGCGCAATCTCGACCGCTATGAGTTCGAGCGTCTCGCGCAGTCGCGGGGCGAGCGCGTGTGGAGCGGCGAGCTCACCGTCGAATCCCCGCTCAACACCGAGGTGACGACGGCCTTCCCGGTCGACCAGACGGTCGGCGACCTTGCGCCCGGCGTCTATGTGATGTCGGCCGAGCCCAAGGGAAAGCGTGCGAATGACTGGGCCGCGCTCGCAACCCAGTGGTTCATCGTCTCCGATCTCGGCCTCACTGCTTACACCGGCGGCGATGGTGTCCATGTGTTCGTCCATTCGCTGGCGAGCGCGGCTCCCAAGGCCCAGGCCGAGGTGCGGCTCATCGCGCGCAATAACGAGGTCCTGGCAACGCGCAAGACCGACGCCAACGGCCATGCCGCGTTCGCGGCCGGGCTCGCGCGCGGGGAGGGCGGGCTCGCACCGGCACTGATCGTCGCTTCTTACGGCAATCGCGATTATGCGTTTCTGAGCCTGAAGTCGCCGCCTTTCGATCTCTCCGACCGCGGAGTTTTGGGGCGGGCCGCGCCCTCCGGGCTCGATGCTTTCGTCTACACTGAGCGCGGCGTCTATCGCACTGGCGAGACGGTGCATGTGACGGCGCTGCTGCGCGATCCGATCGGCCTTGCCGCCCCCCGCGTGCCGCTGACCTTGGTGGTCGAGCGGCCGGACGGCGTGGAATACCGCCGCGCTGTCGTCGCTGATCAGGGTCTCGGCGGACGCAATCTCGACGTCGCGATCGCGAACACGGCGCTGACCGGAACATGGCGCGTGCGCGCCTATACCGATCCCAAAGGCGCGTCGGTCGGCGAGGCGAGCTTCCTGGTCGAGGACTATGTGCCCGAGCGGATCGCGTTCGAACTTGCGACCGAAGCAAGGGCGATCGGACGGTCTTCGCCGGTCGAGGTGATGGTGGACGGGCGCTATCTCTATGGTGCGCCGGCCGCCCGTCTCGATCTCGAAGGCGAGCTCGCCGTGAAGGTTGCGGCCGAACGGCCGGGCTTTGCCGGCTTCGAGTTCGGCAGCCCCGTCGATGACGATCGCGAGGCGCCGGCAACCCTGAAGCCGCTCGCCGGCCTGCCGGCCACCGACGCGAAAGGGCGGGCGAGCTTTCCTATTTCGCTCGGCAAGCTGCCGGAGACGACGCGGCCGCTGGAAGCGCAGGTCGTCATCCGCATGGCGGAGTTGGGTGGGCGTGCGGTTGAGCGCCGGCTGACCCTCCCGGTGACGGCCGCCGGGCCGATGATTGGTGTGAAGCCTTTGTTTTCCGGCCGTTCGCTCGGCGAGGGGGACACGGCGCAGTTCGACGTGATCGTCGCAGCGCCGGATGGCAAGCTGCTCGCGCACCGCGCCCTGCGCTATGAGCTGCTCAAGATCGAGACCCGCTACCAGTGGTACCGTCAGGACGGCGCCTGGCGGTTCGAGCCGATCAAGTCGACCAAGCGAATCGCCGACGGCACGCTCGACATCGCCGCCGACAGGCCCGGGCGCATTGCCGTTCCGGTCGCTTGGGGCCGCTACCGGCTCGAAGTCCTGTCCGAGGAGCCGGACGGGCCATTGACCTCCGTGACCTTCGATGCCGGCTTCTTCGCCGAAGCGAGCGCCGATACGCCGGACCTGCTCGAGATCGCCCTCGACCGAAAGGACTATCGCGCCGGCGATACCATGACGGTCGCCGTGACCGCCCGCAGCGCGGGCAAGCTGCGGCTCTCCATTATCGGCGACCGGCTGATCACGACGCGCATCGAGGACGTGCGGCGGGGGCTCAGCAAAGTGCGCCTGCCGGTCGGACGCGACTGGGGCAACGGCGCCTATGTCGTGGCGACGCTCCTGCGTCCGCTCGATGCCGCGGCCGGCCGCATGCCCGGCCGGGCGCTCGGCGTCAAATGGTTCTCGATCGATCGCGAGGCGAAAACGCTCAAGGTCGACCTGAACGCGCCGGCCCTCATGCGCCCGAATGCGGCGCTCCGCCTTCCGGTCAAGATCGAGGGGCTTGCCGGCGAACAAGCGCGCATCGTCGTCGCTGCGGTCGACGTCGGAATCCTGAACCTCACCAATTATAAGCCGCCAGCACCCGATGACTATTATCTCGGCCAGCGCAAGCTCTCGACCGATATCCGCGATCTCTACGGCCATCTGATCAACGGCATGCAGGGCGCGCGCGGTCGCATCCGCACCGGCGGCGACAGCGCTGCGGGCGAACTGCAGGGCAGTCCCCCGACCCAGGCGCCGCTCGCGCTCTATTCCGGGATCGTCACGGTCGGGCCCTATGGAACGGCGGAGATCGGCTTCGATATTCCCGCTTTCACCGGCACCATGCGGGTGATGGCGGTCGCTTGGTCGAAGGCCAAACTCGGCCATGCCCATAGCGACGTGATCGTCCGCGATCCGGTGGTGCTCACCGCGACGCTGCCGCGATTCCTGCTCACCGGCGATCGCAGCACCTTGCAACTCGACCTCGACAATGTCGAAGGACCGGCCGGCGACTACCGCATCAGCGCCGAGGCGCAAGGCCCCCTCGCGATCACCTCCGGCGCGGCGCAGACGCTGCGGCTTGCGGCCAAGCAGCGGGAGGGACTGGCGCTGCCCATCACCGCCAGCGCCGCCGGCATCGCAACCGTCACGGTCAATATCACGGGACCTTCGAACTATGCGCTGGAGCGCAGCTACCAGCTGACTGCGAAGCCGGCGACACAGATCCTTGCCCGCCGCACGGTGAAGCCGATCGCCAAGGGCGAGAGCCTGACGCTTGCGAGCGACCTGTTCACCGATCTCGTGCCGGGCACCGGCGCGATCGCACTCTCGATCGGTCCATCGACGGCGCTCGATGCCGCGGCACTTCTCAAGGGGCTCGACCGGTATCCGTTCGGTTGCTCCGAGCAGATCGCGAGCCAGGCGCTGCCGCTCCTCTATGTCAAAGACCTCGGGGCAGAGAACAAATTCGCGCTCGAAACCGACGCCGACCAACGGATCCGCGGCGCGATCGAACGTCTCCTGGCGCGACAGGATTCGAGCGGGTCGTTCGGCCTGTGGTCGGTCGGCGGCGGCGATGCCTGGCTCGATGCCTATGTCACCGACTTCCTGACGCGGGCGCACGAGCGCGGCTTTGCCGTGCGCGATGCGTCACTCCAGCTCGCGCTCGACCGGCTACGCAATTACGCCGGCAACATCGCCGAGCCCGGCAAGAACGGCGCGCGCGATCTTGCCTATGCGCTCTATGTGCTCGCCCGCAATGGTGCAGCGCCGGTCGGCGATCTGCGTTATCTCGCCGACACCAAGCTCGATCAAGTCGCAACGCCGGTCGCCAAAGCGCAGATCGCCGCCGCGCTCGCCATGCTCGGCGACCGGCTGCGCGCCGATCGGGTCTTTGCCGCGGCCGCGCAAGCGCTGGCGCCGCCGCCGCCGAACGAGTTCGGCCGGCGCGATTACGGCTCGGCGCTACGCGACGCGGCCGCAGTGGTGACGCTCGCGGCCGAAGGCAGGGCGCGGCAACAGGTTGTCGCGGAAGCGTTGCGGCAGGTCGAGACCGCGCGCAACGCGGCCAACTACACCTCGACCCAGGAGAAGGCATGGTTGGTGCTCGCCGCGCGTGCGCTGGCGGAGACCGTGCCGTTATCGCTCACCGTTGACGGCGAGCGGCAGGATGGCGAGCTCTATCGCACAATCCGGCCGGACGCGTTGAAGGCGGCGCCGCTGAAGGTGACCAACACCGGCGAGGCGACGGTTCAAGCCGTCGTGTCCGTCAGCGGCGCGCCGGTCACGCCCGAGCCCGCGACCACGAAGGGCTTTAAGATCGAGCGGGCCTATTACACGCTCGAAGGCAAGAAAGCCGATGCCTCCAAGGCGCAGCAGAACCAGCGCTTTGCCGTGGTGCTGAAGATCACCGAGCCGCGGCCGCAATACGGCCGCGTCCTCGTCGCCGATTACCTTCCGGCGGGTTTTGAGATCGATAATCCGCGCCTCGTGTCGTCCGGCGACACCGGCCGGCTCGACTGGATCAAGAGCGCGGCCGAGCCGGTGCACGCCGAGTTCCGCGATGACCGCTTCAGTGCGGCATTCGAGCGCAACAAGGATTCGCCGGCTGTATTCACCGTCGCCTATGTCGTACGCGCGGTGTCGCCGGGGCGTTATGTGCTGCCGCAGGCCTATGTCGAGGACATGTACCGTCCCGATCGTTTCGGCCGCACGGGCACCGGCACCGTGGAGGTGTCGGCGGCGCGGCAGTAATACGCTTTTCGAGGGATGGCGCTTCGGGTTCAGGTGCGGTTACCTCCCCATAAAAAGGGGGAGGTCGGTTTGCGCAGAGCATGATCGCGAAAAGTTGGCAGACTTTTCGGACAAGGTCATGAGACCGAAGAAGGGGAAGAGAGCGCGATTGCCTCAAGACAAAGCTAATGCGCTCTCGCGATCCGGGGGAGGGCGGCTGGGTGTAGCTGTTAATCCGCTCGTCCCCGCGCAAGCGGGGACCCAGGATACTCTAAGGCTGGATTCCCGCTTCCGCGGGAATGAACGGAGTTCTTGGGTTTGAAATGCCCTGTCCCTAACCTCCCCGAGCCCAAGTCGGGTGTTCCCGACTTGGGCCACTCGAAACGAAGCCGAACACGGGAACACCCGCGTTCGGCGCGGGGGAGGGAGCAAGAGCCGCGGCCGCAGCATAGTTCGTCACCGAACTAATCCGCTGGGAACAGTATGATCAATGATTCAAGTCCACCGACCTGCAATGACGTCGAAATTGCGATGAACGGCAAACGGGCTACGACTGGCTTGATCCTCTTCCCTCGCCTTGCGGGAAGAGGGTCGACGTGAGCGGCTTCCTTAACGGCCGCACGCGCGCGGAGCCCAAGCGAGCCGGCCCACAGCGGCGCGGGCTTCGAGGCCTGCGCCGCGGGATTGCGTCACTGTTTGCGTCCGGAACGCTGATCTTCTGCGGCCTATTCGGTGTTGCCGCGCTGTGGATCGCCTCGCTCGGTCCGACGCCGTTGGGCGAGGATATTCCGTTCTCGACCGTGGTGGTTGATCGCAACGGAAAACTCCTGCGCGCCTATTCGACGGAGGAGGGACGCTGGCGGCTTCCGGTGCAGCCAGGCGATGTCGATCCACGGTTTTTCGAAGTCCTGCTCGCCTATGAGGACAAGAACTTTCACACCCATTCCGGGGTCGACCCGACGGCGCTCGCGCGTGCGGCGCTGCAAATCGCCGTGCATGGTCGCATCGTCTCGGGCGGCTCGACCATCACCATGCAGGTCGCACGGCTCCTCGAACCGCGTAGCGCGCGCACCTTCCTTGCCAAGTTCAGACAGATCGTGCGGGCAGTCGCGATCGAGCAGAAGCTGAGCAAGGACGAAGTGCTCACGCTTTATCTCAGCCTCGCGCCCTATGGCGGCAATCTCGAAGGAATCCGCGCCGCCACCTTCGCCTATTTCGGCAAAGAGCCACGGCGGCTCACGCTTGCAGAGACCGCGCTGCTGGTCGCGCTGCCGCAATTGCCGGAGGCGCGCCGGCCGGACCGGTTTCCCGAAGCCGCCCAGGCCGCGCGCGACCGCGTGCTCGACCGTGCGGTCGCCGCCGGCGTGATCGAGCCGGCCGAGGCGGCGCGCGCCAAGATCGTGCCGGTTCCGCGTGGGCGCCGGCCGATGCCGATGCTCGCCCCGCATGCGGCGGACCGCGCCATTATCGTCGCGCCGGATCTGCCGCGCCATCGCCTGACCATCGATGCCGCCTTGCAGGCGCGTCTCGAAAATCTTGCGCGCGAGCGCGCCCGCGCCAACGGTCCCAACGTGTCGGTCGCCATCCTCGCGATCGACCACGCGACCGGCGAAGTGCTCGCGCGCGTTGCCTCGGCCGACTTCTTCGACGAGAAGCGCGCCGGCCAGGTCGACATGACCGCGGCGGTGCGCTCGCCCGGCTCGGCGCTCAAGCCCTTCATCTACGGTTTCGGATTCGAGGACGGCTTCCTGCATCCGGAAACGCTGATCGACGATCGCCCGGTGCGCTATGGCGGCTACGCGCCTGCGAACTTCGACCTGACCTATCAGGGCACCGTGTCGGTGCGGCGGGCGCTCCAGCTCTCGCTCAACGTGCCGGCCATTCTCGTGCTCGACAGGCTCGGACCGACGCGGTTCGACGTGCGGCTCGCGCAGGCGGGCGTGCGGCTCGTGCTGCCGGCCGGTGAAACACCCGGACTCGCGATGGGCCTCGGCGGCGCTGGGATCACGCTTGCCGATTTGGTGTGCCTTTATGGGGGCCTTGCCCGCCTCGGGACCACCGTCGCGCTCATCGAACGGCGCGATCACATCGGAGCGGAGTTCGCGCAGCCGCGGCGGCTGATGGAGCAGGTTGCGGCCTGGCAGGTCGGGAACGTGCTGCGCGGCGCGCCGCCCCCGGACAGTGCCGCCGGCGGGCGCATCGCCTTCAAAACCGGCACCAGTTACGGTTATCGCGACGCTTGGGCGATCGGCTTCGACGGCGCGCATACGATCGGTGTGTGGGTCGGCCGTCCTGATGGCGCGCCGGTCGCGGGAATGCTGGGGCGCGAGGCCGCGGCCCCGATCCTGTTCGATGCGTTCGCACGCTTCGGCCGTCCGCCCGCCGCTTTTCCGTCGGCGCCGCGGGGAGTCGTGCTGGCGTCGAACGCCAAGCTCCCGCTCCCGCTGCGGCGATTGCGGCCCAGCGGCTGGCTGGGCGAAGACGCCGATCCGCCGGTGCGCATCGCATTCCCGCCACACGGCGCGCGGCTCGAAAGCTTGTCTGCTTCGAGCGAGGAACCGCCCTCGATCGCGCTCAAGATCGACGGTGGCCGGCGCCCACTCACGGTGCTCGTCAACGGCATGCCGCGTGCAACGCTTCGCGGCCGTCGCAGCACGACCATTGCTTCGGACGGCCCGGGCTTCGTGCGGCTCACCGTCATGGATGCAGCAGGCAAAGCCGACAGCGTGCTCGTGCGCCTTCAGTGACGCATTCTTGTTGAATTGCAGAAATGGTCAGGACGAGTCTCCGCTCGTCCCCGTGCAAACGGGGACCCAGAATCTATGGGGAAACTGGATTCCCGCTTTCGCGGGAACGAACGGAATGTGGATTGTCGCGAGCGGAGATCCGCCCGGTATGTGAGGCAAAGCCTGTAGGGTGGGTTAGGCGCGGAGCGCCGTAACCCACCATGGGAATCGCCATCGCGAGGAGGAAATGTTGTGGTGGGTTACGCGCCTTCGGCTCTAACCCACCCCACGCGTTTGCGACAGAGCCACTGATCCCGCGACAATACCTCTCCCCGCACGCGGGGAGAGGTCGACGCGCGAAGCGCGGCGGGTGAGGGGCCAGCACGGCATTGCGGAAACGCCAAAGCCCCTCATCCGGCTCGCGGCAAGAGCCGCTCGCCACCTTCTCCCCGCACGCGGGGAGAAGGCAACGCGACGCGCGGCGGGTGAGGGGAAAGGCCCATCCGCTCGATCTCCCTCACCGACAATGCCCCCTCCCGGCGAGCACGCAGGCAAACTTGCGCAGGCTGTGCAAGCTTGCCTGCGCCGCTCGCCGATCTCCCCCGCAAGCGGGGGAGGATGAAAATGGTCTCTCCACGGGGCCGCCTTTCCTTCACCTCTCCCTGCAGGCGGAGAGCGGCAATACTAGAGCGCGATCCATTCAGCTTGAATCGATCGCGCTCTATTTTCCTTTGTCTTGTCGCATGATCTTGTCCGAAAAGTCTGCAACTTTTCGGGATCATG
>JANQIP010000225.1 GCA_028282095.1 Xanthobacteraceae bacterium
ACCTTGCGGTCACCCGATCTTGCTCCGGGCGGCTGTCCGGCCTCTTGTCCGGATGCCCACCGACCGGCACGCGGCCACAGGCACGTGCGAAATTGGGCAGAGACGTAATTAAGTGATCAGGTCGCGCGGTTCAAGTTTTTTACGCGCAGGAAAGCGCCAGCGCGGCAAAAAAATTTGCGCTGCGGCGCTCGCGCGCGAGCCGATACCAACCTGCGGATTGCGTGACTCGTCGGGATTCCCGAAAAACGGTGAGGTGACGTTGAAGCGATTCACGGTGGTGAATGCAGATACGTTTGCCATGGGACGAGCCATCGCGACACGAGCGGACTGCACGAGGGCCGAAGTCTGCCCCGAACGGTGTTCCGATCGATACTCGCAGCTAGTGTTCCGACTCTGCCGTTCCGACCCCGGACCGTCAGCCCGGAACACTAGCTAACCCGGTTCTTTGTGATGCGGCACCAACACAATGAGACGAGCTCAAGCGTTGGTGCCGCATCACCAGCTCCGCGGGCGGAACATCGATCTTAAGTCGCATCGCGTCTTTGCCGGTTCTCCAATTCCCGACCCATTCAAAAACGCGCCTGACTCGGCTCACGGACAAAGATACACTTCGCCCTGGAGGCGGCCGTCGAATATGGTCCGATCCCGCCACGGATCGCAATGCGATCGTTGCCTGCGCGGAAATCCCTTCGCCTCGCCTCTTACAGAGTTTATGTGCGCCTGCCGTGTCTCTCGCCCCGGCGACGGCTTGACAAACCGGCTGCTCCGGGCCCAGTTTCGGCTGATCGTCAATATAGTTGACAAGAGCAATGACCAGCTTTCCAACGATCCAGGCTGATATCGACGCGCTTGTCGCTTTGCGTCACGATCTGCACCGTCATCCCGAACTTGGCTTTGAAGAAGAACGTACGGCCGGGTTGGTGGCCGACTACCTTGAGCGGCTAGGCTGCACCGTGCACCGCGGATTGGCAGGCACCGGCGTCGTCGGCATGCTGGAAAACGGTGAAGGTCCGATCGTCGGCTTGCGCGCCGATATGGATGCGCTGCCGATGACGGAAGCTTCCGGGCGCGAATGGTCGTCGACCAATGAAGGCAAGTTTCACGGTTGCGGTCATGACGGCCATACCGTGTGCCTTCTTGCGACCGCCGAACATCTGTCCCGTACTCAGGCCTTTCGGGGAACCGTGGTCTTCATCTTCCAACCCGCCGAGGAAGGTCTGGGCGGCGGCCAGAAAATGGTTGTCGACGGCCTGTTCGAGCAATTCCGATGCGAGCAGGTCTTTGGGTTCCACAACATGCCGCTATTGCCGTTGGGGGCAGCCGCGGTTCAGTCGGGACCGGCTATGGCCTCATTCGATGAGTTCAGGATCGAGTTTGGCGGCGAAGGCGGCCATGCCGCCATGCCCCATCTGTCGCGCGATCCCGTTTTTGCCGCTGCCGAAACCGCGGTCACACTGCAAGCCCTGGCCGCACGCGAGATCGACCCGCATATCGCCGCCGTCCTCAGCGTAACCCAGATCCATGCCGGCACGACACACAACGTCATCCCGCACGAAAGCTGGCTGGGCGGCACGGTGCGCACACTTGACCCGGGCGCCCGAGATAAGCTCCAGTCGGCGCTCGAGCGCACGGCCGAAGGCACGGCTGTGGCGCGCGGTGTCGGCGCGAAAGTCGACTATCAGCGCAAGTTCCCCGTCCTGGTCAATGAACCCGCAGCGACCCGGGTCCTGCGTTCCGCCGTGACGACTGCCATGGGATCGAACGCGCTCGACGATGCGTTCAAACCGCTCCTTGCCGCGGAAGACTTCGCATTCATGCTGGAGGCGCGGCCGGGCGCCTATGTCCTTTTGGGTCAGCGCGACGAAGAGCACCAGGCGATGGTTCACAATCCGGCCTACGATTTCAACGACCGTGTCATTCCGATTGCTGCTTCGGTTTTGGCAGCAGCCGTCGCGCAATAGGGCTCCGCCATTGTCTCCGCCCGCCGCCGGCAAAACAGCCAATCCGATGCAGCCGGACACCGCCGACGACCTGCCCAGTGATGATCAGCTCAATGAACTGCGCCGAACCAATCTGGGCCGGCTTCTCGACGTCGTTCATGTCAGCTTCGATAAGCTGGCGCTGCATTATTTGCGCGAAAAGGGCTATCCCGATCTGACGGCAGCCCACACCCACGTGCTGCGCACCATGCGCATGGAAGGCTCCACGCTGACCGAAATGGCCGAACGGGCCGGCATTTCCAAACAGGCCATGAGCAAGCTGGTCGCGACCTTCGAGCACTGGGGTTTTGTCGAGTGGCGCGATGGCGACCGGCGCCGCGTTTATGTGACCAAGTCCGGGAAAACGCTGCTCACGCACGGCATCAAAGCGCTGCAGCGCGCCGAGGAAGAGTATTTTTCCAGCCTGTCCCCGCAAAAACGCGAAACCTTGCGGTCCTTCCTGCTGCGCGCGGTCGAGGGCAATGAAAGCCAAACCCCGATGGGTTGGCGCCGTCGCCGCGCGTAATACGCAAGGCAGCCAAAGCAAGGCTGCGCTTCACCGATCAAAGCCGTTTCAAGTTCGCCTGCGCTCGCGATGCGGCACCAACGCTTAAGCCCGTCGCATCGTGTGGGTGCTGCATCACAAAGCATTGGACCAGCGCGTGTTCCCACTCTGACGGTCCGGGGGTCGGACCGTCGGAGGCGGAGCACTGGGGATCCGCTTCGTCAACTATGTTGACAATTTGATCCTGGTGGTGATTAACTTTCGATCGACCCGCCGCAAGAGCAGGGCCCACTAGGTCGAAACACTCAATCGAGAGGGGCTTTTAAGTGTCTAACGGAACAAGCATAGGCGTGCTTGCTGTCTCGGCTGCGATGATCGGCTGTCTGGCCGCGTTCAGCGCCTCCGCCGAAACCCTGACATACGGTTCTGGTGTTCCCGAACGTTCCGGCGCCAATCGTTTCGGCGTGTTGCCGATGATGGATCGCATCGACAAAGCCACCAAAGGTCGCGTGACGTTCAACCCCCTGCTGGGCGGCCAACTTGTCTCGATTCCCGGTGCGCTGGCCGGCATCCGAGATGGCGTCGTTCAGGCCGGTTTCTTCATCACCCAGTTTCATCCCGCCGAACTGCCCGCGGCCTCGCTGATGTCCGAGGTCACCGGGCTAGGCACCGATCCCTATGCGACCATCGGCGCGCTCAACGAAGCCTATTTCGTCACGTGCGAAGCCTGTCGCAAGGACATGGAGGCCCAAGGCGTCGTGCCGCTGCTTCTCCAATCGGCGACCCCCTTGACGATGCAGTGCACCAAGCCCGCAGCGACCTTGGCGGAGTTGGACGGCCGCCGCGTTTCGACGATCGGGCGCTCGGAGATGCGTTGGGCGGAATCGATCGGCATGACGCCGATCCGTACAACGATCAGCGACATCCTGACGTCATTGCAGCTCGGTCAATCCGACTGCGCGCTGATCGGCACCTCTTGGATACGCAGCTACGGGCTGGAAGACACGGTCAAGAGCGTCATCGAGATGCCACAGGGCATTATTTCGGGCGCCGTGCCGATAGCCTTCAACAAGGCCGCTTGGGACGCCATCAGCTTGGACGACCGACGGGCGATGATCGATCTGATGCCGCGCATGCTCTGGGACTATGTCGCCGATGCCTATGTGAAGCCGGATGTTGCGGTCAAGGATGGGCTTAAGGACAAGGTTGCGTTCGCTCCGGGCGATGCCGCGCTCCAAGCGGCATGGAAAAAGTTCCATGCCGGCGAAGCCGGCGCCCTGAAGAAACTGGCCAAGAGCCGCGGCATTGCCAACGCCGATGCGCTCATCGACGAGATCGTCGAAGTATTCCGGGTCTGGCACGAAGACCTGCTTCCGCAGTTTGAAGGCAACCCGGCAGCATTCGAGAAGATCGCCCGTGAACGGATCTTCTCCAAAGTCGACCCTTGAGCCCGGCCGGCTTGCAATCGTGACGCTTGGCCTTGGGCAGCGGAATGGGCTGGCATTCAAGCGTGCTCCATCATCGGCAGATGATCGCTGGATACGAAAGCCGGTATGACCCTGGTGCGATATGGCGGAGAGCGTGCTCGTCACGCCCGCTTTCGCGTCGCCGGTGTGACGGCGGCGCCCAACGAAGACTGGCAGCAGGTGATCGCACCGACCATCGACGCGACGCTTCGCTGTTGGCGGGCAGGAATATGGGCCGTGATGCTGATGCCTTCAGCGGCGGTGTTGGCGTGAAAGTTGGAACTGAAGACTTTCAGTAGCGCCGCTGCATGCCGGCGACACGCTTGCCGGTCGCGCAATCGCTTACGGGCAGCACCTTGTCGATTATCGACGGCATGGAAACGCATGTCGACGCATTTCTCGATGCCCATGGAGTTAACGCATGAAGGCCCATTACTTCGAAGAACATGGCGGACCGGAAGTGATGATCTGGGGCGAACTGCCAGACCCCGAGCCGCAACCGGGCTGGGTGTTGCTGAAAATGCAGGCGGCCTCCCTCAACTATCTCGATGTCTTCACCCGGCGCGGCATGCCCGGCATCAAGGTGCGCTTTCCCATGGTGACCGGTGGGGATTGCGTGGGCCGTATCGTGGCGTCCAACGGTCCCTTGAAGGGTTTCACCATCGGCGATCGGGCGCTGATCAATCCGGCGCATGTCGACGATCGCAAGGGCTATTTCGAGATGATGGGAGAGACCCGTCCCGGCGCACTGGCCGAATATGTCACCGCGCGGGCCGAGCAGCTCATCCCGATCCCCGACAATGTGACCGATATCGAAGCAGCGGCCTTGCCTGTCGCCTATGCCACAGCCTGGCGCATGATGGTTACCCGCGGCCGGCTTTGCGCCGGCGAAAGCGTGTTGATTCTGGGCGCAAGCGGCGGCGTCGGAACGGCGGCACTGCTGATTGCAAAGAGCCTCGGCGCGCATGTCACCGCCGCTGCCGGTTCGGCAGAAAAATGCGCGCGACTGACCGCGCTCGGCGCCGACGCGACGCTGGATTACAGCGTTGAAGCCATCCACAAGTTTACGCTGCGGACGACGGGCTCGATGTTCAACGGCGGCGGCTTCGATGCGGTCGTGAACTTCACCGGCGGCGATACCTGGGTGCCGTCGATCAAATCGGTGAAACGCGGCGGCCGGCTGCTGACCTGCGGTGCGACGGCCGGCTACGAACCGAGCACGGACATCCGCTACATCTACATGGCCGAGATGGACATTCGCGGCTCCACTGGCTTTTCGCGCGACGACATCGTGGCCTGCCTCGATCTCGTCAGCCGAGGCACCCTCAAGCCCGAGATCGATACAGTATTGCCGCTCGAGCGTGCCGTGGAAGGTGTCGCGCTGCTGGAGGAACGCAGAGTGTTCGGCAAGGTGGTGATCACCGCAGACGCCGCCGGCTCATCCGGTACGGCGCAATGAGCGATTGCTCCGCCTGGCCCGCGCATACCGGCGACAAGACGACGGCGGCCATCGAGGCGGCAGCGCCCGAACGCTGGATGCGCGGCCAGACAATGTCGCAAATGCTCGACCACGCGGCGCACGCGTTCGGCGAAGCGCTTGCTCACCGCTTCCTGTCCGATCCGCATTCCGAACCGATCGATCAGACTTACCAGGCCCTTCACCAAACGAGCGACAATGCCGCGCGCCACTTCGCGCGATTTGGCGACACCCCGGTCGTCGCCAGCCTTCTGCCGGGGCTTCCCGCAACCCTGCCGCTTGCCTTCGCCGCCATGCGGGTCGGCATCTTCATGCCGGTCAACCCGATGTTGGCGCCTGATACGATCGGCGAGATGCTGGCCCGGGCCGGCGCATCCATCCTGCTGATTTGCGCCGATGCAGTGGATAACGGCTGCGATCCGATCGTCTCGATCAAACGGCGCTGTCCCGATCTCGCGGTCATTGCGGTCAATGAACGGACGCTGGCCGAGACCGGGGCTTTTGCTGGTTGGAGCGGCGTTGCCGGGCTGCCGCCGCCACCGCAGCCAGACGATATCGCCGCCTATTTCCACACCGGCGGCACGACCGGTGCGCCGAAGATCGCTCGGCTCACCCATCGCAATCTTGCCTTTATGGCGTTTCTGGCCGCCTTTGGCGGCGGCATGCGCAAAGGCGATGTCTTGCCCTGCGGCATGCCATTGTTTCATGTCGGCGGCCTGATTTTCGGCGGCCTTGCCCCGCTGGCTGCCGGCGCCCGCATCGTTCAGCTTGGCCGGGATGGATTTCGCGATCTCGGCATGCGCACCGCATTCGCGCACATTGCCAATCGGCAAGGCGCGACCGTCCTTTTCGCGCCGCCCACCATTGCCCTCGATGTGCTGCAGACGACCGAGCCACGACCTTTCAATAACGCGCGCCACTGGGTGTCTTCGGCGGCGCCCCTGGCGGTTGCCACGCATCGGGCCTTCACCGAGCACACCGGGCTTGCGGTCAAGGAGGCATGGGGGCTGACGGAAGCCACGCTCGTTCTGACCTTCACGCCGCCGCACGGCGCGACCAAGGCCGGCTCGGTCGGCCCGCGCCTGCCCTATTGCGAGCTTGCTGTTGTCGATCTGCACAAAGGCTCACCGCTGCCGACCGGCGAAACCGGATTGATCCTTGCGCGCTCGCCGGGGCTTTTCGCCGGCTATCTGGGCGCCGATGATGACGGTTTGATCGAGGGTTTCGACGGGCGGCGCTGGCTCGATACCGGCGATCTGGGGCACATCGACGAAGACGGTTATGTCACCATTACCGGGCGCGCCAAGGACATGATCCTGCGGGGCGGCCACAATATCGACCCGTCGGTGATCGAGGATGCCTTTCTGGCCTTGCCAGAGATCACGGCGGCGGCCGCCATCGGCAAGCCCGACCGACGTGTCGGCGAATTGCCTGTCGTTTTTCTCACGCCCGCACGCGGAGCGACGCTCGACGTCGACACCACCCTTGCGAGCGCGAATGCTGCAATCCCCGACCCCGTAGCCCGCCCCCGCGAGGCGATCTGCCTTGAGCAGATGCCGGTGACGGCAATCGGCAAGATCGACCGCCCGGCATTGCGCCGCGAAGCAGTGCGACGTGCCGTCTGCGAGTTGGTCGGTCCACAAACGCAAGTGCAAGTGCTTTCCGGCGCCGGCGGGGCCATCGATATCGTCATCTCGCCATACACCGAGGCGGATGCTGAGATGATCAGCGCCCTGGGCCTCAACCCTCGCAAGGACAATCAGGCAAGATGAGCGACCGCATTCTCGACATCGACCATCTGATGATCCACGTGCCGGATGCAGGCAAAGCCGGCGAGGCCTTTGCCAGTTTGGGTTTCACGGTTACCCCGCTCAGCGCGATGCCTGGCCTTGCCAATCGGTTGGTCTGCTTTCGCGACACGAATGCGCAAGCCGGACTATGCAACTACATCGAACTGATGGGCCTGACCGACGCGAACACCGCGCCGCCCCCCATGCCGGAGTTGCTCGGCAGTGGTTTCGGCCCGGTATCGACGGTCATGTCGGTGGATGATGCCGAAGCAGTGCGCGAAAGGCTGATGGCCGAAGGCATCCGGCTGGGGCCGGTGCTCAATCTCGAGCGCGACTGGCAACTGCCGTCGGGCGAGGTCATCACGCCCGCCTTTGCCGTGGCGATCCCGGAGCTGGGGCAGGCTCCATTCTATTGGAACTATTGCAAGCACAAAACGCCACAGCACTATGTGCGCAAAGACCTCACCCATCATGCAAACGGCATCCAAAGGCTGAACGCGGTCGTCACCGTCCATGACGCGCCGATGCAAGCAGCACAACACTACACGCGACATTGGAATACGACGGCCACAGGCAAGGATCCCGTTTCCGTCAAGATGGCGACGGTCGCGCTGGAGATTTACACACCGGCAGCTTTCGAGCGGACATTTGGCCTTCAACGCAAGGAATCCGGCCTCATCGGCATACGGCTTGGAGCGACGGATATTGCTGTCGCAAGGGAGGCAATGTCACGAAACGGAATAGACGTGATCGACATCGAGGGCGGTTTTCTTATTCGGCCCGAGCAGGCGGCCGGCACGCTGCTGATCACCGAGCAACACCATGCCGGCGCGCAGTGACCGGATCCTCGCCGCGGGCGAGCTTGTGGCAGGCGCTGCGCTGGCGCTGATGGTGGCGCATATCGGCGCGGATGTCGCAATGCAAGCGCTGTTCGACCGGCCCCTGCGCGGCACCAGCGAGATCGTCTCGGAACTCTATATGCCCTTCATCGTGTTCTGCGCGCTCGCCGTGGTCCAACGCCGAAAGGAAGAAATCCGCGTCGACATCATTTGCATGGTCTTGCCGGCCAGCGTCGCCGCCTTGCTTGATCGTGCCGTTCAGATCGTCGTCACTGCGACCGCATTCTGGCTTGCCTGGTATACCGGCGAGCAGGCGATCGACGCTTTTCGCATCAACGAGCGCATTGAACTTGCGACCACCGCAATTCCGAGCTGGCCGGGCAAGGCGATCCTGCCCGCGGGGTTTGTCCTGCTTGGCTTGGCCGCGATAGACCGGGCGCTGCGCCCGTGAGCCAGGTGGAGGTCGGCGCGTCGGTTGTCGCAGCGGCGCTCTTGCTGATCCTGTTGCGGGTGCCGGTGGGCATTGCCCTTGGCTTGGCGGCGTTTGGCGGGGCGGCCTATCTCCTGCCCCTGCCCGCCGCCATCAGTCTGATGACCCGCGTGCCGTACGAGTTCGCGGCCAGTTGGGAATTCGCGGCGGTCCCGCTTTTTCTGCTGATGGGCGCCATCATTCTTCGCGCCCGTATGGCCGGAGGCCTGTTCGCACTTGCCGGACGCACGTTCGGTCGCCTGCCGGGAGGCCTGGCGATTGCCACCAATTTCGCCGGCGCGGCCTTTGGAGCGGCTTCCGGATCGAGCCTGGCGACGACCGTTGCGATCGGCCGCATGGCAACGCCGCAGATGCTGCGCGCCGGCTACGATCCCGCGCTTGCAACCGCGGTGACCGCTTGCGCGGGAACGCTTGCCGCACTCATTCCGCCCTCCATTCCCCTGATCGTCTACGGCATATTGGCCGAACAATCGGTGGCGCGGTTGTTCTTCGCCGGCATCATCCCGGGACTGCTGACCGCATTCGTCTACGCCATGATGATCGCCATTCGTTGCCACTTGCAGCCCTCGCTGGCCCCGCGGCCTACCATTGAGGCAGTCAAAGGCGGTTCGGATCGCGGCCTGATCGCGTTGCCGGTCATCGCCGTGATCATCCTGGGCGGCATCTATGGCGGGTTTTTTTCTCCCGGACAGGCCGGCGCGGTCGGCGCTCTGGCGGCCATGGCGATTGCCGTCATGCGCCCGGATTTCAGCTGGCGCGATCTGGCCGCCGCGTTCGGCGATGCCGCGCGCCAAACATCCGCGATCCTGTTTGTCGCCATCGGCGCCTTTATGCTCACACGCACCATGGCGCTGACCGGACTGCCGAACGGGCTGGCCGATCTCGTCGATAGTTGGTCGGTCTCGCCACTATTGCTGATTATCGCTTCGGCGCTGCTGTTCTTGCTGCTCGGCATGGTGCTCGATCCATTCGGAGTCATGCTGCTGTCCGTCGCGGTATTGCTGCCGGTGTTCGAGCGTCAGGGTTTCGACCTGATCTGGCTCGGCATCATCATCGTCAAATATATCGAGATCGGCCTGATCACGCCGCCGGTCGGCCTTAACGTGTTTGCGGCGAAATTGGTCGCGCCGCCAGAAATCGGTCTACCTACCATCTTTCGCGGCGTACTTTGGTTTCTCGCCGCCGAAGTCGTCGTGATGGCTTTGCTGCTCAGCTTTCCGCAACTCACCCTTTGGCTTCCCAACCTGGTATTCGGAGGATGACGTGACGCTTGAACAACTGGCTGCGCTGCTTGCCCAGGCCGAATTCCACAAAGTGCTCAAAGTGGAGCCGTTATCGGCCGATCCCACCGGCAAGGTGACGCTGTTTCTGCGGTTTGATTCCGCCTACACGATCTTCAAGGCAAAGGGCAATTATCATGGCGGCGTCATTGCCAGTCTGGTCGACGTCGCCGGCGCCATGGCCTGCTCCGTGGTTCAAGGCCATCCGACACCGACAGCCAATTTGCGCGTCGACTATCTGAAGACGCCCGCCAATTGTGATCTATTCGCGGATGGTGAAGCACGCCGCGTCGGCAAGACGATCGGGGTTGCCGATGTCACAATTCGCGACAGCGAGGGCGCCGTTTATGCGCTCGGCCGGGGCACCTTCATTCCGGCCGATCCTAACCCTGCGATCTTCCGCAATTGAAGTGCGCGACGCCGCGCCCGCCTGCCGCCGCAGCCCGGTGCGCGCGCGGCCGCGTCGCGCTGCGCGTGGCCCCTATCCGGTCGCTGTCGTCTGTCTTGGGTCTCGGCGGCGAGCTTGACGACGTCATCTACGAGTGTTCCGACTCTGACGGTCCGACCCCGGAGGTCAAAGTCGGAACACTCGCTGATCCAGTGCTTTGTGATACGGCACCAACACGATGAGACGAGCTCAAGCCTTGGTGTCGCATCACGAGCGCATGATCCCGGAAAGATGGCAGAGTTTTCCGACAAGATCATGCGACAGGCCAAAGAGAGCGCGCGACCGCTTCAAGGAGAAGCAATCACGCCTTAAGGGTTTCTCCTCGAGAGTCCCGTCTCTATGGTGGATCGGCTGCCGCTACCCAGAAACGAACACCTCTCCCATGCCTCGTTCCAAACGTCATCCGCCTTCCCCCCATAGTCGCGCAGGCGACATCTACAGGCCGCGCCCGTCGGTCACCCTGCCGCTCTTTCGCGCGCCCGAGGATTATCGCCGTTTTCGGCGGATGCTCTTCAACATTTTCGCGCTCAAGGATCGGTTGAGCGGCACGATGCGCGATCTCGCGCGGACCTTCGATCTCACCGCGCCGCAGCACACGATCCTCTCCGCCGTCGCGGATCTTGCGGGGCGCGACGGGATATCGGTCATGGCGCTTGCCGATTACATGCGCGTGAGCAGCCCGTTCATTGCGGCCCAAACGAAGAGTCTCTCGGAGAAGGGCCTGTTGCTCAAAGAACCGGACCCGAACGATCGCCGCCACACACTGCTGCGTCTGACGGATGCCGGTGAGGACTATGTCGAAGCCGTCATCGACATTCTTCAGGCGGCGAATGACCTATTGTTTCGCTCGCTCAATCGCGACAACCTTGCCGTTTTCGAGGCCGTGCTCCAGAGCCTCGTGAGCGACGCGGAAGTCTCCGATGCGGCCGTCCAGGCAATACTGGCCAAGCGGCGCAAGGCCAGACGTTAAGCCGCCCCTCTTCGTTCATCCGACCACCGCTTTCGGCGCCATCTCCACATCGGACAAAAATGCGTTGCGATGCATAACTAAGTTATCTATTCTCCCCATGACAAGAAGCCTCATATGCCCCGTGATCGGGCGCTGGCGGGTCGAATGCGAGCACTTCCCGAAGAAACATTCGTCTTTGATTTCGCGCCCATGTGCGGGCCGCTCGTCATGAGCCCGCGATTGGAGCAGGTCATGCGCTCCGGGCTTGAGCGCGATGCGCCGGTCGGCGAGATCATCCGACAGATGATGAACGAGCGTCTCGAAAGCATTTCCAAGACCGGCTTTGGCGGCAGCGCGGAAGCCGAGATGTGGCGCAGATCCGGCGTCAAGGCGATCCAAGTGACGCTTGGCGGCTTCGAGCTGGACCCGACCGGCTGGGACGCCGCGATTCGAGACCTCGCTTGGTACATGAATGCTGAGCGTTGCGGCGATTTCTTGCGGCTGTGCCGCACCGCGGAGGAGCTTCAGTCGGCCGCGGCAGACGGCATTTTGGGGGTCCTGCTCGGAACGCAGGATGCGGCATGGGCCGATCCGCGTTTTGATCGCCTGCATACGCTCTACCATGCCGGGGTGCGGGTCGTTCAGCTCACCTATAATCAGCGCAATCTCATCGGAGATGGCTGCAGCGAGCCCGCCAATGGCGGGTTGAGCCGGTTCGGCGCCGCCTTCGTAAAGCACGCCATCGATCTTGGCATCATCGTCGATCTGTCCCATTGCGGCGAGCAGACCGGGCTCGACGCGATCGATCTTGCCGACAAGCCGGTTGCGGTGACCCACGCCGCTTGCAATGCGCTCCATGATCATCCGCGTACGAAATCGGACGAGATTTTACGCGCGCTTCGCGATCAGGACGGCTATTTCGGTGTCGTCGCGCTCCCGTCTTTCCTGGCAAGGACAGGTGAAGCGACGGTCGACGACATGGTGCGCCATGTCGAACACGCCGCGGAGGTTATGGGGCTCGAACGGGTCGGGATTGCCACTGATTGGGGCGGCGTGACCCCCGATATGCCGCGAGAAATGGGGGACGGTGCCAAAAGAGCCTTTATTGCCGCAGGCTTTGCGCCCCACGAGGTGCCCCCGATTGGGGAAGCGCTTCCCGAATTCGACACCTACGAGAAGTGGCCGTCGATCACCAACGCGCTGCTTGGCCGATTTTCGCCGGAAGAAACGAAAGGCCTCGTCGGAGGGCATTGGCTCTCCTTCATGCAGCGCGCGCTCTCTAAAGCATGATCCCGAAAAGTTGGCGGCCCCTTCGGACAAGATCATGCGACCGAACAAAAACAAACAAAGCACGATTGGATCAAGGAAAAGCAATCGCGCGCTAAGCCGACCCATCAACACAATAGGGAGGACATCATGGGCACTCGTCGTTTCTTGAATGGTCGTCGTGTTCGGTTGGCCACCATTGCTTTGGCGGCGGCGGTCCTGATCGCCGGTGCGCCCCATGCATGGGCCGAGACCATCACGTTACGGACGGCCTATCCCGGCCCGTCCACCAGTCCGATCGCCAAATGTCTGTTCAACTGGATGGCCGAGGGACTGCAAGAAAAGTCGGCGGGCCGCATCAAGGTGCGGGCCTTCAACGGCCGCAACACTTTTGCCGACCAAACCAAGCAATATGATCAGCTTGTGGCGGGCATGCTCGATTACACCTATGTCGTGTTGCAGAACCATCCTGGCCGCTTTCCCCTGTCGTCGCTGATCACGCTGCCTTTCACCGTTTCGGATCGGGTTGCGGCAAGCCGAACTTTGCAGGAGATATCGAAAACCCATCTCGCGGACGAGTTCAAAGACATCCATCTGCTCGCCATCTACACCGGTGCGATGGCTGACTTTCATGCACGCAAGCCGATCGCGTCCTTCGACGACGTGAAGGGACTGCGGATGCGCGCGATCGGCCGTGAGGTGGAGCAGTCGGCCCGCGCCCTCGGCGTGGACCCGGTCAGCATTCCGCTGCCATCGCTTTATGAGAGCTTGCAGCGGGGCGTCATCGACGGCGGTCTTCTGACGGGGTCGGCGATCGCAGTGTTCCGGCTGCACGAGGTGACCAAGCACCACTACCTCGCCAATACGATCGCAAGCGCGACGATCTTCGGCATGAACAAGGATTCCTACAACCGCTTGCCGGACGACCTCAAAGCGATTGTCGACGAGCACTTCTCCGGTTGGCCGCTTGCCGCCCATGCGACCAAGTGTTTTTCGGATCTTGATCAGTTCGGCATCGAGCTCGCGGAAAAAGCCGGCAACACCGTTACCCGCGCGAGCGATGCCGACATCGCGGCGGCGCGCGCGGCTCTGCGCCCCACGACGAAACAAATCCTCGACAATTTCGAAGCCAAAGGCGTGCCGGCCCGCACCACCTATCAGGCTTTGCTTGACGGCATGAAGCGCCACAGCCAATAAGCCGGAATCGGCCGATGACACCTCTTCTGGGCGGGTGCCTGGCGCTCTTAGCCGTGCTCGCCCTGCTTGCCTTGCGGATGCCGCTGGGGCTTGCGATGGCGGTGGTGGGCGCGGCCGGCCTCGGGCTGGTCGATGGGCCGCGCAACATGCTCTATGTGCTGTCCCATGCGCCGGTCGAATCGCTCTCGAACTATACGCTCTCGGTCGTGCCGCTCTTTATTCTGATGGGCTCCCTTGCGGCCCGGGGCGGGCTTGCGGAAGGTCTCTACAGGTCGGCCAATGCGCTTGTCGGGCATCTTCGCGGCGGGCTCGCCATGTCGACCATCCTCGCATCGGGTGGCTTCGGCGCGGTATGCGGATCGAGCTTGGCAACGGTCGCGACCATCGGCCGTATCGCGCTTCCCGAAATGCACCGTTTCGGCTACGCGAACTCCCTTGCCGCCGGCACGGTTGCGGCCGGCGGCACGCTCGGCATTCTCATTCCGCCATCGGTTCCGATGGTGATCTATGCCGTTCTGACCGAAACATCCGTCGGCCAACTTTTCCTCGCAGGTCTCATTCCCGGGCTGATCGCGATCGCGCTTTATGCGGTGACCGTGTCCATCGTCACCAAGCTCAAGCCCGACCTGGCGCCCCCGCCTGCAAAGCCGCCGCCGCTCGGCAAGCGGCTTGCCATGCAGCGGCATTTGGCAGGCATGGTTCTCTTATTCGTCGCGGTGGTCGGCGGGATCGTCGGCGGCCTGTTTTCGCCGACGGAAGGAGCGGCCGTCGGTGTCGCCATCGCGCTTGTTCTGGGTGTTGTCGGCGGCAAGCTGACGTGGAGCGAGATCCTCCGAAGCCTTCGCGAGACGGCATCATTCAGCGTGGCCTTGCTGTTCATACTTCTCGGCATCATCATTTTCGAGTTCTTCCTCAATGCGATCGCCTTTCCCCAGGAATTGGCCGAGTTGATCGACGGACTCGAGGCCGACCGATGGGTCGTCGTGCTTGTGATCCTCCTTGTGCTGATTTTGCTCGGCTGTTTCCTTGAATCCCTCACGGTCATCTTGCTGACGGTGCCGGTGCTGCATCCGATCATCGTCGGCATGGACCTCAACTTGATTTGGTGGGGGATCGTGATGGTGATGACCGTGGAACTGGGCCTCGTGACCCCGCCTGTCGGCCTCAATGTCTATGTGATGGCCCGTATGGTGCCGAACCTCAACCTATGGACGGCGTTTCGCGGCGTGGCGCCCTTCGTGGTCACCGACATCTTGCGGCTTGCGCTTGTTCTGGCGTTCCCGATCCTGGCCCTTTGGCTGCCCGATCTCGTCTTTAAAGCATGATCCCGAAAAGTTGGCAGACTTTTCGGACAAGATCATGCGCCAAAACAAAGAGAAACAGAGCACGATAGATTCAACTCGAAGCCATCTCGCTCTAGGGGATTTCGTGAATGACCGACTGGATCGGCAACCTGCCTTGGTTCTTGGCCGCGCTTGTGCGGATCATGCGGTGGGTCGCCGCTTTGGCATTGGTGGGGCTGGCGGCCGTCACCCTGATCGATGTGGTGGGGCGCAACACCGGACTCTACGGAGTCGTGGGCATCCTTGAGATCACCTTCCTCGCTATGATCGTGGCCGGAAGCTGGGGACTGCCCTATTGCTTTGTGCGCGGCGAGCACATCGTCGTCGATGTCGCCACACAGCAGTTGCCGAACGCCGTAAACCGAGCCCTCGACCGGTTATGGCTTGTCGTGGGCGGTCTGTTCTTGGGCTGGCTTGCGTGGCTGACCTGGCATGAAGGGATCGCCATCCATGGGACGGGCCAACGCAGCCAGTCGCTCGAATGGTCGCCCTATGTGTTTCATCTGCCGGTCGTCTTTGGCTATGGGATTGTGGCGCTGACGGCACTCGTGGCAGCGTCCGGCGTGTTGCGCCGACACGGATCCGATGCGCAAGACTGATGCCCCGCACCAAACCGGGATGAGCTGTTGGGATGACGCGCTTGCTCTCGGCCTGGGGGCTGGCATCCGGGACAGTCTTGGTTTGTCCGATCGCGCGCGCACCTCATTGCCGGCTCCCCATTCAACCGGCTCCTCATTCAAATTGAAACGATCATAGCTTTATTTCTCTTAGTTTTTCGCATGGTTTTTTCGAAAAGATATGCCAGTTTTTCGGGATCATGCTCTAGAGCATGATCCCGAAAAGTTGCAGACTTTTCGGACAAGATCATGCGGCAAACAAAGAGAAAGAGCGCGATCGGTACAAGGCAAAGCCATCGCGCTCTTGCATTGCCGGCAACTTGCCACGGGGGAGAGCGAGAACCAAAGCGCTTCATATCCGGATATCCGGCCAGACGAAGCTGCTCGTCCCTTACGCGCCGACGCCGCCTATCCGCCGTTGGCCCATCTCGTGAGAACCACGTCCCCGCTCGAGAATCTCTCAATCATCGCAGCATCCTGAGAGGCGTTGGTCGCCAGGATTTCCGTCGGGTTACCCGCGATCCATTGTAGGACATCAATCGTCTGGTAATGGCCGCTGTCGACGACGATGAGGATGCGCGCCGTTTTGCCTCCGATATTCTCTATGGAATGGCCAAAACCCTTGGACAGATAGGCGACGCCCCCTTGCCGATGAACAACGAGGGTCACGTCGCTGGCCGCCACCTCAACCATCTCAAGCATCTCAAGTATGGTGCCGGTGAGAAGCTGAAACCACCCTCGCCGCCCCGCCGCCCTCGATACAACCTCCGCTTGATCCCCACCCCGCTAACGGCCCTCTTGCGCTCACTGCCCCCCCCGCGGCTCGAACGCGCTTGTTAACGGGCGAAAAAGCTATCAATATTTGAGTATCGACCTTACGCGGTCCTTCACCGCGAGGCATCGGGAGGAATACACAAAATGACCAAGACAAGAGACGCCGGCATCGCGAGACGTTCATTCCTGCGAAAAGGCTTAGCCGTCGGTGGCGCGGCCGTCACATCCGCTGTCGCAGCTCCGGCCGTGCTCGCGCAGGCGCCGCAGGTCGTAAAGATG
>JANQIP010000233.1 GCA_028282095.1 Xanthobacteraceae bacterium
GCGCATCCAATGCCTCATTCCAAGGGAATCATCCACATGAACGCAATCACACCCCAAACCCATCGCAAAACGACTTTTTCAGCAGCCTGCTAGAGCATCACCCCCGAAAAGTCGGCAGACTTTTCGGACAAGATCATGCGACCAAACAGAGAGAAAGAGAGCGCGAGTGATCCAAGCTGAAGCAATCGCGCTCTAGGACGTGGCGAAATTAAGGATGAAAATGGTTGCGAGTTGGTGAAGCAAGGCGCATCGCCCAGCGCAAATTTGCTAGTGATGCGGCACCAATGCTTGAGCTCGTCTCATCGTGTTGGTGCCGCATCACAAAGAATTGGATCAGCTAGAGCATGATCCCGAAAAGTTGCAAACTTTTCGGACAAGATCATGCGGCAAAACAAAGAGAAATAGAGCGCGATCGATTCAATCTGAATGGATCGCGCTCTAGTGTTCCTTACCTGACGGTCCGGGGTCGGACCGTCAGGTAAGGAACACTGGAACGGAATTGGCTCCGGCTGTTCTACGCACCGGCCATGCGCATTGCCTCTTCGTAGGCGGCGCTGAGCGTGAGCCACTCCTCCTCGGCCACAGCTAGAAGCTCTGCTCGTTCGGTTCGCTCCTTGGCAAGGGCCGCGGCCTGTACCGGGTCGCGCGAGAAGAAATCCGGTGCCGCGAGCGCTGCGTCGATCTGCGCGATGCGCGCGGATAGCCGGCCGACCTCGCTCTCGACGGCGCCGATACGGCGTCTGAGCGGCGCAAGCTCGGCGCGCTTTTCGGCTGCAAGCCGGCGCTGCTCGGAGCGGGACGGACCGCGCGCGCCGTCGATGCCGGCGGTGGCTTTGCGCTCGGAAGCGTCACCGACCAGCACCCGCCGACGATAATCGTCGAGATCGCCGTCAAAGGGCACGACCGCGCCGTCGGCGACCAGCCAAAGCTGCTCGGCGCAGGCGTCGAGCAAATGCCGGTCGTGCGAGATCAGGATCACGGCGCCGGGATAGTCGTTGATGGCGTCGATCAGGGCGGCGCGGCTGTCGATGTCGAGGTGGTTCGTGGGCTCGTCGAGCAGCACGAGATGTGGCCCGTTGAAGGTCGCAAGGCCGAGCAGCAAGCGCGCCTTCTCGCCGCCCGAGAGCTTTCCGACGACCGTGTCGGCAGCAGCTTCCGAGAAGCCCAGCGTCCCGGCTTTGGTGCGGACCGCAGCTTCGCCAGCGGCAGGCATCAAGGCCCGAACATGGTCGTAGACACTCGCCGCCTCGTTCAATTCGTCGAGCTGATGCTGGGCGAAATAGCCGACGCGGAGCTTGTCCGCGCGGACGACGCGTCCGCTCGTCGGGACAAGCCGTCCGGCGACGAGCTTGGCGAGCGTCGACTTGCCATTGCCGTTGGCGCCGAGCAGCGCGATGCGGTCTTCGGCATCGATGCGCAGCGTGAGCCCGCGCAGCACCGGCCGATCCGGCTCGTAACCGACTGCAGCATCGTCGAGTGCGATGATCGGCGGAGACAGCAGGATTTCCGGTCGCGGGATTGCGATCGGACGCACCTCCTCGCCGACATTCGCCGCGACCGGCGCAAGCTTCGCAAGGCGCTTGACCCGGGACTGCGCCTGACGCGCCTTGGTCGCCTTGGCGCGAAAGCGCTCGACGAAGGCCGTGAGCCGCGCGCGTTCGCTTTCCTGCTTCTTGGCGAGCTTGAGGTCGAGCGCCAGGCGCTCGCGCCGCGCGCGCTCGAACGCGCTGTAACCGCCGCGATAGAAAGTCAGCCTGCCGGCGTCGAGATGGAGAATCGAGTCGACCGCGGCGTCGAGCAGATCGCGGTCGTGACTGATCACGATCGCGGTGCGGGGATACCGGGCGAGATGGTCTTCGAGCCACAGCGTGCCTTCAAGATCGAGATAGTTGGTCGGCTCGTCGAGCAGCAGCAGATCGGGCTCGCAGAACAGGACGGCGGCAAGCGCAACGCGCATGCGCCAGCCGCCGGAGAACTCGGCGCAGGGACGCTGCTGGTCCCGATGGGAAAAGCCGAGCCCGGCAAGAATGGCTGCGGCACGGGCGGGCGCGGCATGCGCGGCGATGTCGGCAAGGCGGGTATGCAGCTCGGCGATGCGGCCGGGATCGGTTGCCGTCTCGGCTTCGGCGAGCAGGGCGGTGCGCTCGCGATCGGCACCGAGCACAAGGTCAATGAGCGGCTCGGGCCCATTCGGTGCCTCCTGCGGCAGAACCCCTATGCTCGCCCGCGCCGGCGTTGCGATCCCGCCCGTTTCACAGGCAAGCTCGCCTACGATTGCGCGAAACAAGGTCGACTTGCCGGTGCCATTGCGGCCGACAAGCCCGACCCGCGCGCCCGCGGGGATTTGCGCGGAGGCATTCGCGATGAGTAGACGGCCGGCGATGCGCACGGACAGGTCGTTGATGGTGAGCATGCGGTATTGGACGATCCGCCCCGGCGAATGCAAGTCGGCCGGAGGCGAATTGCGCTCCGGCTGATGTATCATCAGATGACAGGTTGATCTAACAGGAGGAGGCCATGTGTGTTCCGGGTTGCATGGAGGCGGTGCGGGCGCAACTCACGCGGCGCCGCTTCTTCGGCCGGGCGGGCGTTGCCGCTGCGGGTCTGGCGGCGACAGCGACCACGCCGGAGCTCGCGCGCGCCGCCGTCGGCCCGTTTACTTCGGTGCTTGATCTCACGCACACGCTCTCACCCGCATTCCCGACCTTTGGTAGCGAGCCGGGGATCAAGCTCGAGCGGCTCACCACGCTCGGCAGGGACGGCTACAATATGTTTGAATGGCACCTGGTCGAGCATTCGGGAACGCATCTCGACGCACCGATCCATTTTTCCGAGAACGGGGCCGACGTCAGCGAGATAACGGCGGCAACGCTGGTCGCCCCGCTCGCCGTCGTCGACGTCACCGCAAAGGCGGCACAGAATCCCGACTATCTCCTCTCGCGCGAGGACCTTGCGGCCTGGGAGACCAAGTACGGAACTTTGCCCGCGGGCGCCTGCGTTGCGATGCACTCCGGCTGGGGCCGGCTGGCGACGACCGATCCGGCCCGGTTCACCGGACGCGATGCCGACGGCACGCTGCATTTTCCTGGCATTTCCCCACAGGCCGCGGCGTGGCTGTTGACGGAGCGCAAGGTCGCCGGGATCGCGGTCGACACGCTTTCGCTCGACAATGGGCCCTCAAGCGACTTCAAGACCCATAATCTATGGTTGCCCGCGGGTCGCTGGGGTTTGGAGAATGTCGCCAATCTCGAGCGCACACCGGCGGCGGGGGCGACGCTCGTGGTCGGCCTACCTAAGGTGAAAGATGCAACCGGCGCCCCGGTGCGGCTATTCGCATTCGTTTGAGACGAAAGCGGCTATTCGCATTCGTTTGAGATGAAAAAAGTCGAAAGCACCGCACAAAACCATGCACGGAAAAAAAAGGCGGGCGGCTCTCATGAACCGCCCGCTGGGCTCGCAGCACCGTGCACCCCCGTGGCGCGACGCCGCGCACCAAGACGATGATCTAACCAACAACGCCCCTGACCTCTCGGTCCAGGTAGTGTTTACTTTCGTGTAACCGACAGACTTTTGCCTTGATTTAGATCAGCCGAACGATAGAAAATTTCGAATTTCGCATTGCATCAGCAATCGCTGGCCCATTTTTTCGGTCGTTTCAGCATCTTTTTTTCTCCATTCTAAGCTGATCTTACGCGTGCCGATGCCATTGCAAGAACCGGCACCTACGGCGCGATTGCTGGATGTTGAATCGATCGCGCCCTTTCTCGTAGCTTTGGCGCATGATCTTCTCCGCACTTTTCGGGATCATGCTCCAAGGTTAGCGTCGCGGTCCGCCCAAATGCCTAGAGTGCGATCCATTCAGATTGAATCGATCGCACTCTATTTCTCTTTGTTTTGCCGCATGATCTTGTCCGAAAAGTCTGCAACTTTTCGGGATCATG
>JANQIP010000270.1 GCA_028282095.1 Xanthobacteraceae bacterium
TACCGCGGGCACGGAACCCTTCCAATTGCGGCGAGGCCTCAAGCCGTTCAGTATCGTCGCCGACGATGTAATAAATGGCCGTCTGGTTCTCCTTGAGCGAGGCGATGTAGTCCTTAAGGCTTCGCCACGAACCGACCGAGGCCGTGGTCTTGAAGCGCAGCAGCGAAAAAAGCGCTTCGCGGCGCTCGAAATCCTCATAAAGCCCTTCTTTCAGTACCGCGCCGAAATTCTCCCAGATTTTCTGAAATGATTCGGGCTCTTTCTCCACGAGTTTTTCCAGGTCGCCGAGCACGCGGTTGGTGACGCCCTTCTTGATGGCGGTCAGGATCGGGCTTTCCTGGATCATCTCGCGCGAGAGATTGAGCGGCAAGTCTGCCGAATCCACCAGGCCGCGAACAAAGCGGAGGTAACGCGGCACGATCTCTGCTTCGTCGGTGATGAACACGCGCTTGACGTAAAGCTTGATGCGCCCCTTCCGGTCGGGATCGTAAAGGTCGAAGGGCCGGGAGCCGGGAATGAAGACGAGCGTGGTATATTCGTGCCGGCCTTCGGCGTGGAAATGGATGGTCAGCGCCGGCTCGTCAAATTGTCCGGTGATGCTGCGGTAGAAGTCGGTGTAGTCCGCGGTGGAGATTTCGGATCGCGGTTTGGCCCAGAGTGCCGCCCCATCGGCAACCTCGGACGGCTCGTCGCCGGGCTTGTCGATGATCGCGATCGGAACCGGTACATGGCCGGACTGCGTCTTGACGATGCGCTCAAGCGTGAACCGGTCGGCGTAGGACTTCGCGTCCTCCATCAGGTGCAGAACAACGCGGGTGCCACGAACCGGCGCGCTTTCGAGCGTCACCGGCGAAACCGTGTACGTTCCCTTGCCGTCGGACGACCACTGTGACGCTTCTTCACTGCCGGCACGACGCGAGATAACGTCTACGCGCTCGGCCACCATGAATGCCGAGTAGAACCCGACCCCGAACTGGCCGATCAGGCTCGCGCCCTCGGCCCCCTGGGCGGCGAGGCGCTCCATAAAGGCCTTGGTTCCCGAATGCGCGATCGTGCCGAGCGCTTCGATCAACTCGTCATGGCTCATGCCGACGCCATTGTCTTCCACCGTGACGGTGCTGTTGTCGGCATCGATGGTGATGGTGATGCGCAGCGCGGGATCGTCGCCCAGCAGTGCCGGATTGGCGATCGCCTCGTAACGCAGCTTTTCGCAAGCATCCGCGGCGTTCGAAATCAGCTCGCGAATGAAAATGTCCCTATCGGAATAGACCGAGTGGACGATCAGATTCAGCAGCTTGGCGACATCGGCCTCAAAGGCCCGGTTCTCCTGCCGGGTTTCGTCTACGCTCGTCATGTTGGTCCTCAATGATTATGCGCTGCCGATGCCGGCGCTGGCGTCATGTGCTCTCGGCGGAACTCGATGTAGCTTTATGGCAACGCTCTTCAAGCCTGAACAAATTCAGAACGCGTACGGGCGACCTTCGTTCTGCCCAGAGCGCGATGGCATCAGGTTGAGCCAATCGCGCTCCCTTTCTCTTTATCTTGTCGCTGATCTTCTCCGAAAAGTCTGCCGAGTTTTCGGGCTCATGCTCTAACGCGGCCATGCACATTTAGGTAGCGGAGAACCGGCCATTTGTCGGTGATCCAAACCGGGTCGGGTTGCGTTTTTCTCGTGGGCTTAGGGCTGACTCATTGATTATTCTCACGAGAATGCGGTGACGCGGCAGGAGCTCCTGCTTAGAGCGCGATGGTTTCTGGTTGAATCAATCGCGCTCGCTTTCTCTTTGTTTTGTCGCATGATCTTGTCCGAAAAGTCTGCCAACTTTTCGGGATCATGCTCTAAGGCGCACGCGGCGCCGCACGAACTGCATTGTAGACACAAAGGAAGAACCATATGGCGCCGGCTCTGGCTGCGTATCTATCCACCCTCGTTGCTTTTGTGGTCATCGATTTCGTGTGGTTGACCACGATGGCCTCGCGCCTCTATCGGCCGATTCTTGGCGATATCCTTGCGCCCGCAGTCAATTTCCCTCCTGCGATCGCGTTTTATCTCCTCTACCCGCTCGGAATCGTCATCTTCGCTGTTCTTCCCGCGCTGAAATCGGGCGGCATGACCACCGCGTTGATCTATGGCGCGCTATTCGGGTTCTTCACCTACGCGACCTATGACCTGACCAACCATGCGACGCTCCGCAATTGGGCCTGGCAGATCACCGTTATCGATATTGCGTGGGGCTCGTTGATCGGCGCCGGCGCGGCCGCTTTCGGTTTCTGGATCGCGTCGAGGTTCAGCGGTGCGGGTTGATAGGCGGAGGAGTTGATGGGCGTTAGGCCGGGCCGGCGTTACGATTTGCGCAAAAGATAGTGGCTGATGTCCCACTCGCGCCCGTCGCGATACCCGAACAGGCCGGCCGAGCCGAGAAAGAACAGGCGCCAGCGCCGCTTCCACAGTCGCGCCTCGGCGCCATAGACGGAACGAAAGATCGGATCGATCTCGCTCTCGTAGCGATCATAGTTGCCGAGCCAGTCGAGCAGAGTGCGCGCGTAATGCGTGCCGTCCCAGCGCCACTCCGCCTCGACCGTGAACAGGTCGGGAAACTGGCGGATCAGGTCATGGCTCGGCATCACCCCGCCGGTGAAGAAATACTGCGCCATCCAATCGGCTTTGTTGCGATGCTCGAAAGCATAGGGGCTGCTGCAATGGCTGAATACGTGGACGAACAGCCGTCCGTCCGGGGCGAGCCAGGTGCGCACACGCTCCAGCAGCGCGCGCCAATTCGCCATGTGCTCGAACATCTCCACCGACACGATGCGCTCGAACGTGCGGTCGGGCGCGAACGCATTCATATCGGCCGTAACCACCTCGAGATTACCGAGGCTCTCGGCTGCGGCGCGCGCCATTATGAACTCACGCTGCGAGTGCGAGTTCGACACCGCAAGGATGCGCGCGGCGGGATAGTGCCGCGCCATCCATAATGACAGCGATCCCCAGCCGCAACCGAGCTCGAGGACAGTCTGGCCATCCGCGAGATCGGCATGGAGCGCGGTTTCGGCAAGGGCGCGCTCCTCCGCAGCGGCAAGCGTCTCCGCGCCGCCGTCATAGAGGCAGCAGGAGTACTTTTTCTGCGGGCCCAGCACCAGGTCGAAGAAGCTGGAGGGCAGTTCGTAATGCTGGGCATTCGCCGCATCGGCATGCTCGGCGATCGGACGCTGCGCCATGGCGCGGGCGAACGCCGCCGTCGCCTCCGGATCGCTTGTCGCAAGCCGCCGGCTGGTCCGCCCGACCAGGAAATTCACGCCCGCCTTGGTAACTGCGTCCGGCACGGGAAGGCGCTCGAATACCGATGTCGCCGTGGCGATTGCGCTCATTGCGGGCTAGTTCCGAGGCGTCGTGGAAACGGAAAGAACGCGCGCGTGCGTTTCTGATAGTCACGAAACGCATCCCCGCGCGAGCGCAACATATGCTCCTCGAGCGGCGGGATTCCCGACACGTAAACGAGCAGCCAGTACATGCAGGCCGGTGCGAGCAGCGCCAGCCAGCCGTAAGGATTGACGCCGGACAAATCGATCGCGATCAGCGGATAGGCGAACCAGCCCAGCCATTCGAAGAAGTAATTCGGATGGCGCGAGTAGCGCCAGAGTCCGACGTCGCATATGCCGTTGTGGTTTTTCGGATCAAGCCTGAATTGCCGCAACTGATCGTCCGCGAGCTTTTCGCCGAGGATCGCGACGATCATGACCAGCGCCCCGAGCAGGTCCTGCAAGCCGAGCTGCGGATGCGGGTTATGCGCGGCGAGCGCGATCGCAAGCACCAGCGGGATGCTGACGATCGCCTGCTTTTGCAGCAGCCAGAACATCTCGCGCGGCGCGTCGGCGCCCCATTCCTCGGCCATCCGGCGGTAACGCGGATCATCGCTGATCCCCTGGGTGCGCCCGACGATATGCCAGCCGAGCCGCAGGGACCACAGCGCGGCGAGACCGGCCACCAGGATCTGTCGGCCAGCCAGCGAGCCTTCGAGCGGCACGAGCGAGGCCAGCGCCGCGATACCACCCGTTCCGAACGTCCAGAACGCATCGACCCAGCCGGAATTGCCGGTGCGCTGCTGCACCCGCCAGGCGATCGCCATGACGACGGACAGCGCGGCTGCGATGAGCACGGCGGCGGCGAGAAGTTGGACAAGATCCATGCTGCACCAGCTTCAGGTCGTGAGGACCGGTGTCGCGCCCAAATACGTGTCGTCATCGATCTGCTTGACCAGAAAATCCCCGACATCGGCGCGTGAAATGCAGCCGAAGCCCCAGTCCCGCGGGTTGGTCAGCACGCGATACGCGCCGGTCTTGGGTCCATTGGTGAGGATCACGGGACGGACGATCATCCACTCAAGCCCGCTGCGACGAACGATCTGTTCCTGCACGTCCTTGTCGTCATAGGCGCGGCCGAGCAGGAGAAAGAAGGCCGCGTTATAGACGAGACCGCCACGACCGCGGCTGTTGCCGGCACCGAAGCCGGTGACGCAGATGAGCTTTTTGGGCCCGATCTCTTCCATTGCGTCGACGAGGATGCGCGTTGCGTCGGAGAACAGGCGCACCGGTCGCAAGATCAGATCCGGGCTCGCGGCAAGGCCGAGCGATTGGATGACAACGTCGACGCCGGTCAGAGCATGCCGTACCGCCGCCGGATCGAGCGCGTCGCCGTCGATCTTCTCCAGATTCGGATGCTCTACCTGAATGCTGCTTGCCGATCGCGCCAGCGCCCGCACCGTATGGCCTGCCGCCAGCGCCTGCTTCAGCGCCTCTAGACCGATGCCCTTGCTTGCGCCGATGATCAGGACGGTCGCCATGTTTTCCGCAGTCCCACGCTTCCCGTTAAGGCGCATTCCGTTTCGGTTGAATCGGAACTCGCTCTATTTGTTCCTTGAGGGTCGCATTCGCTACGGCCAGCGGACCGGAACGCGTCATTTAATCGCCGTTGGTTACACGACAATGTGGTTGCATAGCCGGATCGACTCCGAAGGCCGGCTTTACCTGAAAATGTTCTCGCTAGTGTTCCGACTCTAACGGTCCGATCCCGGACCGTCAGGTAAGGAACACTAGCTAATCTTGTGTCTTGTGATGCGGCACCAACACAATGGGACGAGCCCAAGCGTTGGTGCCGCATAACTAGAGCATGATCCCGAAAAGCTGGCAGACTTTTCGGAAAAGACCATGCGACCAAACAACGAAACAGAGAGCGCGATTGGAGCAAGGCGAAGCAATCGCGCTTAAGCCTCGAAGGGCCCGCCGGCTAGCCGGCCTCTCCGGACCGGCCGGTGTCGACAGCGCCGGGACTACATGCGCACGAATGGCTGCATGAGCTGACCGAGCAGCCCGCTCAGGCGAATGTCGCCGCGCATCGCCACCAGACAAATGCAGTCTTCTCCCTGCTCGACCAGCGGCTTGTGATCGTCGTCTTCCTCTCCGATGTCGAAGTCGCCGGGGCCGTAGCGGGTGCCGTCATGCGTGTATGCCCCGGTCAGAACGCAGGTCATTTCGAGGTCGGTGTGAGAGTGCTGCATGACCCGGGTTCCCGGCGCCGCCTTGAGCAGGAATACCCGCGTCGGGCTATCTTCCGGCACGATAATGGGCCGCACATGGACGCCCGGCGCGATCCACTTCCAGTCGCCAGCCCGGCACCGGCGCACGAGATCGGGCAGCCCGGGGACATCGTCGAGGTCGGATGACGGCGCCACCTGGATGGTGCGCGACGCCGGTTCGTCGAGACGCTCCATCACCTCAGCCAACGAGCCGGCGGGCATTGCCGCGGGCGGGAGATCGTCGAGCATGACGCCGCCGACATACTCCATATCGTCCACGAAAGCGCGGCAGCGCGCGCAGGTGCTAAGATGGGTCGCGATCGCCATGCGCTCGCCCGGATCGAGCGTCCCGGCGGCGAATGCCGCAAGCATGACGTCGGAAGGGTGATGGTGGATGGTCATGATAGATCGCCTAACAAGGTGCGTAGCCTGCCCATTGCCAGACGCAGGCGTGATTTGACAGTGCCGAGCGGAACCTTAAGCTGTTCCGCGATTTCGGCGTGGGCCTTTTCTTCAAAGAACGACAATTCGATAACCCTTATCTGCTCGTCCGACAACTGTGCCATGGCAGCGCGAACCCGCTGCTCCGATTGGACGGCGGCTAGCCTTGAATCCGGCGCCGGCGAATCGTCGACCGTCTCCTCGATTTCGTCACCGAGCTCGCGTGCGCTGCCGGTCCGCTCGCGCCGCATCGCGTCGATACGCAAATTGCGGGCGATGGTGTAGATCCAGGCGGCGGCACCCGCACTGGAGGGGTCGAACAGCGCCGCCTTGCGCCAGACCGACAGCATGGTCTCCTGGGCGACCTCCTCCGCACTTGCATTATTGGCGCCGGAGCGCAGCATGTAGGTCTTCACGCGTGGCGCGAAATGCTCAAACAACGCGGCGAAGGCTTCGCGATCCTGCGAAACCGCCACCGCCTCGATGAGACGGTTCCACGGCGCGGCGTCCTCCACCGGCTTGCCGTTAGCATTCATGGAAGCCACGCGCCCTCGGCCGCCATGCGAGACTGGCGGCCGGCCTCGTTCGCTCCGGAAAAGTCGAGTTTGCATAGGGCTTTGTTGCGCTGCTACTTGCATGCTCGTATAAACGTCGCCGCGCCCCAATTGGATCACTGCTCGGTGATCCAAACCATGCAATGCGGCGTTTCGGCCGATGAAATGGTCGGGGAACAAGCGCCACAGGCTGGCGAGCTGCGCCCGCCTGAAAAGAAGATTGGCCCCCCTTGCAGAGCCAAAGCCGGATGAAGATCGCTGTCGTTGGGACAGGCATATCAGGACTGTCGGCCGCGTGGCTGCTCAGTCAGCGCCATGATGTCACTGTCTATGAGCAGGCAGATCGGTTGGGAGGGCATTCGAACACCGTCAATGCTACGGTTGCCGGCCGGTCCATTCCAGTCGACACTGGATTTATAGTCTATAACCAGAAGACATACCCCAATCTGACGGCGCTGTTCGATCACCTCGGCGTACCGACGCATGAATCGGACATGTCCTTTGCGGTCTCGCTCGATGACGGGCAGCTGGAGTATTCGGGCGCCGGCCTGACCGGCCTCCTCGCGCAACCACGCAATCTGCTGCGGCCGCGTTTCTGGTCGATGCTGGTGGATCTTCTGCGATTCTACCGGCGGGCGCCGCGCGATGCCGCGCAGATTGCCGATGGTCTGACCAGCCTCGGCGCATATCTGGCGGCCGGCCGATACGGGGAGGCCTTTCGCGACGACCATCTTCTGCCCATGGCCGGTGCAATCTGGTCGGCCTCGCCCGCGACGATGCTCGATTACCCGGCCGCGGCCTTCATTCGGTTTCACGACAATCACGGGCTCCTGCAGCTCATCGGTAGGCCGATCTGGCGTACCGTAAGCGGCGGCAGCCGTGTCTATGTCGAGCGGTTGAGCCGAGCATTCATCGATCGGGTCAGAACCCAAGCGGCCGTGCGTTCGATCCAGCATGCGGCGCCCTCCGGCGTTACGATCACGGACACATATGGGACTTGCGATCTCTATGATCATGTGGTGGTGGCGACCAATGCCGAACAGGCCCTCGGAATGCTTTCCGATCCGAGCGCGGCGCAGCGCGAGCTGCTCGGTGCGTTCCGCTATACCCGCAATCTCGCGGTTCTTCACAGCGACGAGGGTTTTATGCCGCACCGGCGTGCCGCTTGGGCGAGCTGGAATTACGTCGGCCGGCGTGGCGGTGGCGCGGAGCAGCTCTGCGTTACCTACTGGATGAACAGGCTGCAAGCGTTCACGAGCGATCGGCCGCTATTCGTCACGCTCAATCCGCGGCAGGCGCCGCGCCCGGAATCGATCATCCATCGCGAGGTCTACGAGCATCCGATCATGGACGCCGGCGCCATAACCGCGCAACGCCGCTTGTGGTCGCTGCAGGGGGAGCGCAATATCTGGTTCTGCGGAGCCTATTTCGGCGCGGGATTCCATGAGGACGGCCTTCAGGCCGGCCTTGCGGTCGCCGAGGAGCTCGGCGGCGTGCGCCGGCCGTGGAGCGTGCCGGACGAGTCCGGGCGTATCGCGCTAGAGCATGATCCCGAAAAGTTGGCAGACTTTTCGGATAAGATCATGCGACCAAACAAAGAGAGAGAGAGCGATCGATTCAACCTGAAGCGATCGCGTTCTCGGCCCGCCGGCCAAGAAGACGCGGCCCGCGGAGGCGGCATGAGCACTCACTCGGCGATCTATTTCGGCTCGGTGATGCACCGTCGCATTGCGCCCCGCCGGCACGCATTGCGCTATCGCGCATTCTGGCTGCTCCTCGACCTCGACGAGCTGCCGGCGCTGGACGCCCGCTTGCGCCTGTTCTCCTACAACCGCCGGAACCTGTTCAGCCTTTACGACTCCGACCATGGCGACGGCGGCCATGAGCCGCTGCGCAAGCAGATCGAAGGCTGGCTCGCCACCGCCGGCATTGAGATAGAAGGCGGCGCCGTGCGATTGCTTTGCATGCCGCGCACGCTCGGCTACGTCTTCAACCCGCTCAGTGTCTATTTCTGCCACCGAGCCGATGGCGGGCTCGCCGCGGTAATCTACGAGGTGCACAATACGTTCGGCGATCGGCACAGCTATCTCATTCCGGTCGATGCGCCGGTGAACGGCACGCTACGTCAGCATTGCCGAAAGACACTCTATGTATCGCCGTTTATGGATATGGACATGAGCTATGAGTTCCGCGTTCAGTTGCCGGGTGAGCGGGTCACCATCGCAATACAGGGCCGCGGCCCGGAAGGCCCGCTGATCAATGCATCTCTCATTGGCACGCGCCGGGACCTCACCGACCGGGCGTTGCTGCGCGCCTTCATTGCCATCCCGGCCGTCACATCCAAAGTGATCGCCGCCATCCATTGGCAGGCACTCCGGCTCTGGCTAAAGGGTTTGCGGCTGCGGCCGCGGTCCGCCGCGCCGGACAGCCTGGTCACCATTGTTGACACCGCCGCCAACCCGGATTCGCGCTGATGTATTCTCGTGACTACTCGATTTCCTCAGAAAAGAAGCGTTCCGTTGCACCGCTGCCGGCCCTCGCAGGTGCCGTGCTGCGTCGGCTTCTGCGCGGTCTTGCTTGCGGCCAACTGGTCGTCGATACGCCCATCGGGCGCATCGCCCATGACAGCGGCCGGCCCGGGCCCCAGGCAAAACTGACGCTGCATTCCTGGCGTAGCCTATGGCGCCTTATGTCCGGCGGAACGGTTGGCTTTGCCCGGTCCTATATCGAAGGTGAATGGTCGTCAGCCGACCTTCCCGGTCTGCTCGAGCTGGCGGTTCGAAACGCTGCGCTATCCTCGCGCACGACGCCGGCACCGCTGCGCGCGGTGCAGCGACTCCAGCATGCCCTGCACCGCAACACCCGGCGGGGAAGCCGGCGGAATATCGCCGCACATTACGACCTCGGCAATGAGTTCTTCGCGCTATGGCTCGACGAGAGCATGACCTATTCGTCGGCGCTGTTCTGCTCGCCCGACCAGAGCCTCGAGGCGGCGCAGGGCGCAAAGCTCGATCGCGTGATCGATTGGCTTGACCTTGCGCCCAGGCAGGACGTGCTCGAGATCGGTTGCGGCTGGGGCAGCCTTGCCGAGCGCATGATCCGCCGGCACGGCTGCAATGTGAGTGCGCTGACCCTTTCGGTCGAACAGCGCGATTATGCACGCAACCGGCTGAGCGCGCAGGGGCTCTCGCAGCAGGCCGAGCTGCGGCTGCAGGACTATCGCGACCTTGAAGCAACGTTCGACCGCATCGTCTCGGTCGAAATGCTGGAGGCGGTGGGTGAGCGATACTGGCCGGCCTTCTTCGCCAAGATCGCCGAAAGCCTGCGTCCGAACGGGGTCGCCGTGCTGCAGGCGATCACCATCAAGGAGAGCAGTTTCGAGGAATACCGGCGCAACCCGGAGTTCATTCAACAGTTCATATTTCCCGGCGGCATGCTGCCGACCATGTCGGTGATCAAGGAGCAAGTCGGGCGCGCGGGCCTCAAGCTGCAGGCCATCGAGAGCTTCGGCGCAAGCTATGCGCTCACGCTCGCCGCCTGGCGCGCGCGATTCCAAAAGTGCTGGCCGCAGATCAAGGCGCTCGGCTTCGATCGGCGGTTCAAGCGGATGTGGGAATACTACCTCGCCTATTGCGAGGCCGGCTTCCGGGCCGGCGAACTGAATGTCAGCCTTTACAAGATCGTCAGGTAGCCCGGCCAGTCCATTCGCGCGCGATGGCTTCTCCTTGAATCGATCGCGCTCTCGTTCTCTTTGTCTGGTCGCATGATCTTGTCCGAAAAACCTGCCGGTTTTTCGGGATCATGCTGCTCTTTGTCTGGTCGCATGATCTTGTCCGAAAAGCCTGCCGGTTTTTCGGGATCACGCAGTAGATTCCGTTCATTCCCGCGAAAGCGGGAATCCCCTTTGGCGGTGCATCTGGTTCCCCGCTTTCGCGGGGACGAACGGACTAGAGTGCGATCTCCTGAGATCGAATCGATCGTGCTCTCTTTCTCTTTGTCTTGACCCATGATCGTTTCCGAAGAGTCCGCCGGTTTTACGGGATCATGCTGCTCTCTGTCTGGTCGCATGATCTTGTCCGAAAAGTCTGCCAACTTTTCGGGATCATGCTGCTCTTTGTCTGGTCGCGTCTTCGGCGGCGAACCGGGTTCCACTTCGCCTGAAAACGTGCGAGGCGGCATCCGTAAAAACATCTAGCTGCCTGAAAACACGGCAGGAATCCTGCTCGCCGGAGACGGCGAACCTTGTTTTCGACAAATTAGTCCGCAACGTACCGAGACGGTACCGGGAGTGAGGGGTTCCGGGACTGTCTTGCGCTTTACGACCAAGAATTGCCGCTTCAGCCCCATTTGGAATGTCCGCGCCATAACGGATCAAGGGGGGGATATGATCCTCAGGCTGCCGATCGCGCTCTCGCGCGCTGTTTTTGGACTTCTGTTCTTGACGGTCGCCACCGGAGCGATCGCGGCGCCGTCCGGCAATGCGAGCACGGGCGAGCAGAACGGCGCGGCGGCAAAGAGCGACGCCGATCCCTTGGGAAGAAGCACGCCGCAAGGTCTGGTCAAAGGCCTCATGCGCGCTTTCGCCAATGGCGATTACCGGGGTGCGGAACGTTACTTCGAAAACGGTGCCGTTTTTGTCAGGGCGGGACGGTCTTACACGACGGCGGCATCGGCCCGCCAGTTCCACGAGGTTCTTGATCGGGTCGGGACGATCACGACGCCGGCCGAAATAAGCCCGAGTCCCGAGGGCGACCTCAATGACGGCCTTGCTCAAAACCTCGAGCGGTTTGGCACGGCAACGGTCGGAAATACCGAAGTCGTCTTCCTGGCCAAGCGGGTCCAGGAGAAGGGCTCGCTGATCTGGCTCGTCTCGGCCGAGACGCTGTCGGAAGCCGCCGGGCTCTCCAGGTTGAATGCGCGCAAGCCCTTTGAAGAGTCGCTGCTCGACCAGATTCCTGAAGGACCAAATGTCGGCGGGACCCCGATCTCGCACTGGCTTGCGCTGCTGCTCATTGCGGGCCTTTGCTTCACGCTTGCAATCGTTCTCGTCGGTTTGCGTCGTCCTGTGTTTCGGCTCTTGAAGTGGAAGCGGGACGATACGAGGCTCGTGAGGTTCATGGATGCCTCCGCCATGCCGTTGCGTTTGGTGATAGCGGCGGGGCTCTTTTTCGCAATCGTCAGCAGCCAGACCTTAGGTCTGTCGGTGCTCGCGCGGTATCATAGCATTTTCGTCGCACAGATCATTGCCGGCCTCGGACTGGCGTGGCTTGTCTGGCGAATCGCCGAAACCGCGTCGGTCTATGCACTCGAGCAGATGTCGCAGCGCGGGCAGATCGCCGCGCATTCGATCGTTCGCTTCCTGAAACGCCTCGTTCAAGGGGCGATCATCGTCATATTCCTGTTCCTGGTCATTCGCAGTCTCGGTATCGATGTGACGACTGCCCTTGCTGCCCTGGGGTTAGGCGGACTTGCCGTTGCACTGGGCGCGCAGAAGCTGTTCGAAAACCTGTTCGGCAGTCTGACCCTGATGGCCGACAGGCCGGTGCGGGTCGGGGATTTCTGCAAGTTCGGCGAGGCACTGGGGACGGTGGAGGACATTGGAATCCGATCCACGCGCATTCGAACATTGGACCGGACGGTTCTAACCGTTCCGAATGGTGCATTCTCCTCGATGCAAATCGAGAACTACTCCAGTCGCGACCAGTTCTGGTTCCATCCAATGCTCAATCTGCGTTACGAGACGAGCCCGGAGCAGATAAGGTACCTATTGCAGGAACTGCGCGCGATGCTTTACGCGCATCCGCGGGTCAACCCGAATCCGGCGCGCGTGCGCTTTCTGGCACTCGGTGCGCATTCGATCGATCTTGAGATCTTCGCCTATGTCAGGGCCGACAGCTACGACGATTTCCTGGAAATTCAGGAGGACTTGCTGCTTCGGTGTATGGAGATCGTGAAGAGTAGCGGAACAGGGTTCGCCTTTCCCTCGCAAACGCTTTACGTCGCGCGGGACGACGGGATCGACGAGAAGAAGGCGCGTCAAGCCGAGGATGCGGTCCGCAATTGGCGGGATACCGGGTCGTTGCAGGTTCCCCGTTTTGATTCGGATGTGATCCGGACATTGCGGGAGACCATTGCCTATCCTCCCGAGGGAGCCGCGATCTCAAGCAAGATCAAGCACCCTTCCAATGGGAATGGCAGCAGCCTTCGCAGCGGCGGCTGAACGCCCCGCCGCCATCGCAAGGCGCAGCCGATGAAGGGAATGGCCAAACCCTCCGCAGCAATCGCGAATTGATACTCAATCGCGTGGGCATTGAGCCGGGCGGTCCTTGCGGCTCGATTCGACCTTGGCGCTTCGATGGCATCATGATGGATGATGGTCGTGGGCCCGGGCGTGCCCTGCTCGCCGGCTACCAACAGAACGAGAAAGCCGGCGCCCGGGGTAACAGATAGACGGAATAATCATCGTACGACCCCTGGTTAAGCGCAGCTCATATACCTATATATTACTGATTACGTTCGACTCAAAGTTATGGGAAAGAGGAGAACGCTATGAGAGAAGAAATCTGGAAAGAAAACAAGGAACGTTTCACCGAGCTGAACCCCTCTGTGAGCATGAAGACCAGGTTGTTATGGGTCATCATCGGTGGTTGTGCGATTGTCGCGTTTGTAGCCTTGTATGCCGGCTATGCCGGCTAGCTTAGTTTAAGCGCGGAGGCTTAGGGGCCGTATCCTCCGCGCCCTGTGAAGATCAGAGCATGATCCCGAAAAGTCGCAGACTTTTCGGACAAGATTATGTGACCGGAAAAAGAGAGCATGATCCCGAAAAGTTGGCAGACTTTTCAGATAAGATCATGCGACCGGAAAAAGAGAGCATGATCCCGAAAAGTTGGCAGACTTTTCGGATAAGATCATGTGACCGGAAAAAGAGAACGACAGTGCGATCGATTCGATCTAAGTGGATCGCACTCTAGTCCGTTCGTCCCCGCGAAAGCGGGGAACCAGATGCATCGCCAAAGGGGATTCCCGCTTTCGCGGGAATGAACGGAATCTACCGCATGATCCCGAAGGGTTGCAGACTTTTCGGAAAAGGTCATGCTTTAGCCCACAGGAACGGTTTGTTGTTGGCGGTGGGTTACGCGCCTTCGGCGCTAACCCACCCTACGCGCTTAAGCCAAGGCATAGTTCGTCACCGAACTAACTAGCCGGAAACAATATCACACCAACCGGTTCGACACCGCGGCCATGTCCTGGCCGAGCGCGTAGGCGGCAAAGCGCGCGGCGGGCGATCCGGCCGGCAACGGGTCGGGGACGATCAGTCTAAGGTCCTTGATGATCGCAGCGCCGGTAAGCGGCAACGCGACAAGATCGCCGGCCGCAACCTCGTCGGTGACCGATGAGGCAAGGACCAGCGAGATCCCAAGCCCTGCGCGCACCGCGCGCTTGACCGCCTCAGTGCTGCCCAGTCCGTTGACGGTTTCGATGCGATCGGCGAGGGCACCGAGCGCGTGACGCAGCAAGGTTCCGGTGCCGGTGCCCGCCTCGCCGCCCAATATGCGCACGCCGATGAGGTCGCTCGCCTCTACCTCGGTCCGGCGCGCCCAGGGATGATCCGGGTCGACGATCACGACCAGCGGCTCGCGGCGCCAGATGCGCGCAAGGAAACCGGGCCGGTCATCCCACCATTCCATCAGGCCGACATCGGCCTGCCTGCCGTCGAGGCGCTCGGCGACCTTGGGATTGCCGCCGATCCACAATTCGGTCGGACACGGGTCGGTCGCGGTGAACGAGGCCAATGTGGATTGCAGGAGATAGGTGCCGATATTGCTCGCGGCGGCGATCCGCAGCGGAAATCCGGCGACGACTTCGCGCGCCCGTTCGGCGGTCGCAAGGAGCGCCCGGGCGAGTGGCAGAAACGCCTCTCCCTGCGGCGTCGGCGCGATGCCGCCGCGACGGCGCACCAGCAAAGGCGCGGCAAGCTCGGCTTCCAGTTGATTGATGTGGTCCACCACGGTCGAGGGCGAGAGGTTCAGCGCGCGGGCCGCAGCCCTAAACCCTCGCCCGTCGATGACGGCGAGAAACGAACGCGTATGCGCAAGATTCAACATGCAATGCACACCCGCTTCGGCACGTTCACGGCATTGCACGGAACCCGTCCGTCCAGCACATCGATGATGCTACGCGCCGCCGTCAGCTCGATCTCGCGCCTTATATCGGTGACCGCCGAGCCGATATGGGGCGTCAGAACCGTCGGGGCGCCGATCGTCCGCAGGCGCGGATCGATCTTGCGCGGCCGATCGTCCCGCGCCTGGTCCTCGCATTCGAACACATCGGCGGCATAGCCGGCGAGGCGCCCTTCGGCGAGCGCGGCGGCGACCGCCGCCTCGTCGACCAGCGAGCCGCGCGCGGCATTGACGATCCGCGCGGTCGGTTTCATCCGCGCAAGCGCCTCGGCATCGATAAGGTGCTGCGTTGCTTGCGTGAGCGGAAATGCCAGCACAAGAAAATCGGCGCTCGCAAGCAGCGTATGGAAATCGGTGAGCGTCACCCGGTCGGCGAGCGCGGGCGGCGGCTGCCGGATGGCAGGGTCGTGCGCCAAAAGGCGGCAGTCGAACGGAATGAGACGTTCCGCAATGGCGCACCCGACGCGCCCCAGCCCGGCGATCCCCACCGTCGCGCCGGCGATGCCGGTGCCGTAGAATTGCGGCCGCCACCCGGAAAAATCTTGCTCGCGGATGCTGCGATCGCCGGCAACGATATGGCGTGACAAAGCCAGCATGAGGCCGATGGCGAGCTCGGCTGTCGGAACCGTGAGCAGGTCCGGTACGATCGTCACCCAGACGCCGGCCTCGGTTGCCGCCTCAATGTCGATATTGTCATGACCCTTTAGCGCCGCGCCGACGACCATGAGGGACGGGCAGTCGGCGAAGAACGCCGCATCGAGCCGGTCCGTCATGAAGGCGAGCAGCCCGGATGCCTCGCGGCAGCGGGCCCGAACCTCGTCGTAAGAGAAGGGCTCGACCGAGGTGTTGGCGTCAACCTCGGCATGGGTGGAAAGCAGTGCGCGGGTTTCCGCAAAGGCCCGATTGGTCACGACGACCGTTGGCAATGGCATAAGGCAATCAGTCCTATTTGAGCGCGCGTCGCAGCGTTGCTCCAAGCCCGTCGACGACAGTCACGCACACGAGAATGCAGAGCAGAATGGCGGACACCTGCGCATATTCAAGTACGCGAAGCGCCGCGATGAGTTCGAAACCGATACCGCCCGCGCCCACCGCGCCGAGCACGGTCGATGCGCGGAAATTATATTCCCAGCGGTAGATCGTGATGTCGGCGAGTTGCGGCATCGCCTGGGTCAGCACCGCGTGCCAGACCACCTGGGGGGACGTCGCGCCGGCCGCGCGCGCGGCCTCGACCGGCTTTGCATCGATGTGCTCGATGCTCTCCGCAAAGAACTTGCCGACCATGCCGACCGAATGAAGGCCGAGCGCCAGCACGCCCGGCAGCGCCCCGAACCCCACCATCGCCACCAGGATGATGCCCATGATCAGCTCGGGGATCGAACGTAGCAGGTTCAGAAGCAGTCGCGAGAACTGATAGACGACCTGATTGGGCGTCGTGTTGCTGGCGGCGGCAAGGGCGAGCGGCAGTGAGAGCACGACGGCAATCGCGGTTCCAGCAATCGACATCGCCACCGTGTCGATGATCGGCCAGATCCATCGATCGATGCGGCCGAAGTCGGGCGGAAACATCTCGCTCGACAACTGCACCACCGCCGGCCAGGCGTCAGCGAAGCGCTTCGGGTCGAGCAGGCCGGTCAGCCACATCGACCCAATGACGACAGCGATGGTCGCGGCGAGGACACCGCCCCGCCGCGCCCGCGCCGCGCCGTCGCGCGCGAGGATCTGGTCGTAGGCCGCGCTCATCCGCTCAGCTTCGACAGATCGAGATCGAGCACCTTCGCCGTTTCGCGCAGAATGTCATAGGCCTTGTCGTTGGTCGCAACGAAGCCCTCGGCGCGGAAGGTCTTGAGGATGGCCGGATCCTTCAGGTCGAGAAACGACTTGCGGATGGCATCCTTCAGGGCCGGATCGAGATTGCCCTGCATGACCATCGGGTAGTTGGGGATGGGATCGCTCTCGACGATCACTTTGACTTTGCTGGCGTCGATCGATCCCTTCTCAACCAGCCGCTTGAAGATCTCCTGGCTGAGGCCGCCGGCCTCGACTTGTCCCGCCTGCACGGCGCGGGCCACCGCGTCATGAGCGCCGAGATGAATGAACTGAAAGTCGCGCTCGCCGATCAGGCCATCGCGGGCAAGGATCGCGCGCGGAATCAGATGGCTCGAGGTCGAGGCATTGTCGCCGAACCCGACCTTCTTGCCGCGAATATCGGCGATGGTCTTCACCGTCCCGCCGGCCGGCGCGATGATCACGCTGCGATAGGTCGGCGATCCCTTGGCGACGCCGACGGCGAAGGGCTCGATGTCGGGCGCGCGGCTCTTCGCCAGCACATAGGAGAGCGGTCCGAAATAGGCGACCTCGATTCGCCCGAACCGCATGGCTTCGATCATCGAGGAATAGTCGGTGGTGACGACCAGCTCGATGTCCTTTTCCAGGGCGCCTTCGAGGTACTTCTTGAGCGGCTGGGCGTTCTGAATGATGGTCGAGGCATTCTCGTCCGGCAGCAGGGCAACGCGCAGCTTCGCCGGGTTTTTGCCTTCGGCAAAGGCCGGCTGGCCGAGAAACGCAGCACCCGACAGGGCCACAGCGCCCGCCACCACGGAAGCAAAGAGAAAAGCACGACGATTCATCGCATCCATCCTTTCGGCTGGTTGACCACGCCTATTCCGCCGCCTCGGCGAGGTCGGGCGGTTCGCTCTGGTAGATCTCATCGAACACCGCGCCGCCGAATTGGCCGGGCCGCCCGTCGAAAACGACACGTCCCTTGGCAAGGCCGATGATGCGATCGGCAAAGCGGCGGGCGAAATCGACCTGATGCAGGCTGACGATCGCGGTGATGCTGTCTTCGCGGCAGATGCGGTGCAGGTCGGAGAGCACGCGTTCGGCGCTCGCCGGATCAAGGCTCGCAACCGGCTCGTCCGCGAGCACGATCCCTGGGCGCTGCGCCATGGCGCGGGCGATGCCGACGCGCTGCTGCTGGCCGCCGGACAACTGGTCGGCGCGGTCGAGCGCGCGCTCGAGCAGTCCGACGCGGTCGAGCGTGGTCAGCCCGAATTCGCGCTCGGCGCGCGGCAACGGAAACAGCGAGCGAAAGAAGCCGTGAGCGGAAAGGCGCCCCATCAGCACATTCTGCAGGGCGGTCAGGCGCCCGATGAGATGATGTTGCTGAAAGATCATGCCGGTGCGGCAGCGGTGCTGGCGCAGGGCGCGGGCCGAGGCAAAGATCGAGCCCGCGCTGTCTGACACGTCGCCATCCGTCGGTCGCACCAGGCCGTTAAGACAACGCAGCAGCGTCGACTTGCCGGCGCCGGAGGCGCCGATCAGCACGGTGAACTGCCCCGGCACGAAGGCGAGGCTGGTCGGCGCGAGCGCCGTCACACCATTGGAATAGGTGACTGCGACGTGGTCGAGGTTGAGCATCAGCGCCCCATCGATCGAGACGATTGTTCGGAATATCCGCACAAATTGCCCGTTTGATCGGAATGCTGATCTAACCCACCTGCGTGACATGCTCACGACGGTTTCGGGTTGTGGGCATGGGCGGGCACTCGGTTGAGCGCCTTTTCCCCAAGCCTGAACAGTTCAAATGGGCGGCTTGCTTTCAGAACTGTGTCTGACTGGTTCTATTAAGTGCTGGATGCAGTAACGAAACGTCGTGCTGACGCCATCGTCTTCATCACAAGGCAATCCGGTGCAGGCTGGCGCAAAGGTGCTCGGCGAGATCGCGCACATCGTCACCGACACCATCGATCAAAGTCGACTTGCACCGGCGCAGGAACGGCAATCCAATGAGATACATGCCGGGTGCGTCGACGATGCCGCCAGGCGAAGATACAGGCGGTCGCTCGCGGTGTAATCCCTTGTCCCCCTGCTAATGCTTGTGACCGCGGTCCTGTTAACGCCCCTCTAGGATATTGCACTATGACTGCCAAACAACCTCTGAGCGCGCCGAATTCACTGCGCGCACTGCTTTCTGACGATCGATTGCTGATCGTTCCGTCATGCTACGACGCATTGAGCGCCCTCATGATTGAGCAGGCGGGCTTCGAACTCGCCTTCATGTCCGGCTTTGCGGTGGCAGCGAGCCGCATTGGCCAGCCCGACACCGGGCTCATTTCCTATGGTGAGATGGTCGACCAGGGCCGGAACATATGCATGGCCGTTTCGATACCGGTGATCGGCGATGGCGACACCGGCTACGGCAATGCGCTCAACGTCAAGCGCACGGTGGCAGGTTACGCGCAGGCCGGGTTCGCCGCGATCATGATCGAGGACCAATTGGCGCCCAAGCGTTGCGGCCACACCAGGGGAAAAGCGGTCGTCGATCGCGAGCAGGCCATCGAGCGGGTCAGGGCGGCGCATGATGCGCGTGTAGAGGGTAAGGACATCCTAATCCTTGCCCGGACCGATGCCAGACACGAACACGGCCTGGCTGAGGCCATCGCCCGTGCTCAGGCCTTCAACGAAGCCGGAGCCGATATCCTCTTTGTTGAGGCACCGCAATCGGAGACGGAGATGCGCGTGCTCTGTGAAGAACTGCCGGGCCCGAAAATGGCCAACATGGTCGAGGGGGGTGAGACGCCGATCCTGCCACCGGCGAAGTTGGAAGAGATTGGCTTCCGAATCGCGGCCTATCCGCTGACCCTGATGTCGGCCGCAATGAAAGCAATGCGCGATGCGTTGGCGGGTTTGAACGCCGACCAGCATCCCTATCATCTGCTGTTGGACTTTGCGGATCTTCGAAGGCGTGTGGGTTTCGACGAGTATTATGAAGAGGAGCTTCGGTACGCGGGTGCGCGGGATTGAACTGTCCCCGTCAACACTCATCAGACAGATATGCTGGGTTGAGGAAGGGAGGAGTATCGTGACGGAGGTCAGGCGCTTTGTCGGCTCCGATTGAGCGAACTCAGTCTTTGATCGGTTCAACCGGGCAGATCAGCAAAACCGTCGAGCCAAGATGATCCAACCTTGCAGGATCAATATACGCCGACGCACCACACGAAGTGATCGCCGGGGCCTTAAGCTGTGGCCCGGCGCAGAAAGTCGCCGACGCGATCGACCTCCGGCGCCATGTCGTCGACCCAGCCCATGAGGCTGATCGCGGCATGGATCATGCCCGTCCACAGGCGGAACTCGACGTCGAGGCCCGCGCTCTTCGCGCGTTCGGCAAAGCGTTCCGAGTCGTCGCGGAGCGGGTCGAACTCGCAGGCGCCGATATAGAGTGGCGGCAAGTTTTTGAGGTCGGCGAGCATCGGGACCGCAAGCGGATTTTTGCGATCGGCCTCGGTCGGCAGATAGGCATGCCAATAGCGCGCGGTCTGCGCCTTGCTGAGGAGATAGGCTCCGCCGCCATAGTCGCGCATTGAGGGTGTATCGAAGTCGAGCGAAAAGGCCCCATAGGCAAGGGCGGCGCCGCGAACCGGGCTTTGTCCGGCGTCGCGCAGCGCAAGGCAGGTGCCCAGCGCGAGATTGGCGCCCGCGGAGTCGCCGATCAAGGCGATTCGATCCGGATCGATGCCGAGCGTTGCCCCCTCCGCCACCGCCCAGCGTACCGCCGCAATGCAATCGTCGAGCGGGGCCGGGAACGGGTGCTCGGGCGCGAGCGCATATTCGATGCTGAGGCAGCGCAGCCCTGAACGTTTTGCGATCTGGCGGGCAAAGCCATCATACGTTTCGAGATCGCCAACAGCCCAGCCGCCGCCATGGATCAGGATCGCCGTGGGGGCGGGGGCGCGGGTTCCGGGATCGTAGAGGCGCACCCGCTTGAGCCCGCTGGGCACCGCGATGATTCGCTCCTCAACACGCGGCAGTGCAGGCGCCCCGGCATTGAGGTAGAAAATGAGGTCTGTATTGATGCGCCGCAGATCCGGCACGGAAAGCTGGTCCAGCGCCGGCAGCCCCCGCATCTGCGCGTAGATCATACGCAGGACGGCGCGCATTTGCGGATTGAGGCTCCGCCAGGATTCCTCGAACCGGTCGAGAAACTGCTGCGCCGAATCTGAAAACTCAAAATAAACCCGGCTGCCAAGTATTGAGCGCGGCGAGCCGCCACCGGCGCTTTGCATTAACGCATCCTCCGCAGCATTGATTGTCGGTGATGCCATAGGCCCGGCCCCGAATGTGTGGGGCAGCATGCGACACGACGTCAGCATGTCTCACCTTCTCTGTGATTGGGCCGTGTGACCTCTCCCCGCTTGCGGGGCGAGGTATTTTCGCCGCATTACCCATCGCAAAGATTGCCGCTGTCCTTATGCCGACCAATCCAATGGCGTGCACGTTGCCTTCTCCCCGCTCGCGGGGAGAAGGTGGCGAGCGGCTCCTGCCGCGAGCCGGATGAGGGGCTTCTTTCTTTCACGTGGGCTGCTCGCCCCTCACCCGCCGCGCTTCGCGCGTCGACCTCTCCCGCAAGCGGGGAGGGGTAACACTCCGCGGGCCGGCGAGCCAGTGCATGATCTTGTCCGAAAACTCTGTCAACTTTTCGGGATCATGCTTTGGGCGAAAGCACCTCGCGCATGATATCGAGCGGCACCGGAAAGACGATGGTCGATGAGCGCTCGTTCGCGATGTCATGCAGGGCGGTGAAATAGCGCAACTGCATCGCGCCGGGATTGGCGGCGAGGATGGTGGCCGCCTCGACCAGCTTTTCGGAGGCCTGCTGCTCGCCCTCGGCATTGATGATGCGGGCGCGGCGGTTGCGTTCGGCCTCCGCCTGACGCGCGATCGCACGCACCATGCTCTCGTCGATGTCGACATGCTTGATCTCGACATTGGCGACCTTGATGCCCCAGGCGTCGGTCTGGGCATCGATGATGGTCTGAATGTCGCGATTGAGCTTGTCGCGCTCGGACAGCATCTCGTCGAGCTCGTGCTTGCCGAGCACCGAACGCAGTGTCGTCTGCGCGAGCTGGCTCGTCGCCAGCATGAAGTTCTCCACCTGGATCACCGCCTTGTTGGCCTCGACCACGCGGAAATAGAGGACGGCGTTCACCTTCACCGAAACATTGTCGCGCGAGATCACGTCCTGGCTCGGCACGTCGAGCACGATGGTGCGCAGATCGACGCGGACGATCTGCTGCACATAGGGAATGATGAAGATCAGGCCAGGTCCGCTGACGCCGGTGAACCGTCCGAGCGTGAACACCACGGCGCGTTCGTATTCCCGGATGATGCGGATTGCGGAAAAAACAAAAGCGATGACGAGCACCGCGATCACGGCATAGAAGATCAATTCGTTAATCCACTGCATGACGCTCTCCTGCGCTGGGGGCGGTCCGCGGATCCGGCTCGACGACAAGCGTAAGGCCCTCGCGCGCTTGCACGCGCACCCGCTGCCCGGCCGCAAGCGCGGTTACCGCTTGTGCCTGCCAGTCCTCGCCATGCACGTGGACCACCCCGTGCCCATCCGACCATTCGATCACCTGCCCGGTGCTTCCGAGCAGCGCCGCATCCCCGGTCACGACGCGCCGTCCGAACGAGCGTAAGGAGACGGCGAGGCCTAAGACCAGAATGAGCCCGCTCACGACGGTCGCGGCGAGAATCACCGGCAGCGAGACCGAAAAACCCGGAACGTCCTCGAACAGGAACAGCGATCCGAGCAACAGCGCGACCGCGCCGCCGATCCCTAAAATGCCGAAGGACGGCGCGAAGGCTTCGGCCACCATCAACGCGATGCCGAGCGCGATAAGGCCGAACCCGGCATAGTTGATCGGCATGAGATTCAAAGCGAACAATGCGGTCAACAAAGCGATGCCGCCGATCACGCCGGAGAAGATCGTTCCCGGATTGAAGAACTCGAACAGGATACCGTAAAAGCCGATCAGCAGCAGGATATAGGCGATATTCGGGTTGGTGATCGCGGACAGGAACCGCACCCGCAAGTCCGGCGCGATCGCGTCGATGGGAACGCCGGCGGTTGCGAGCCGGACCTCCTCGCCCTGTAGCTTGACCACGCGTCCGTCGGCCTGGTTGAGCAGGTCGCGGACATCCTTGGCGATGATTTCGATGACGCCCTTCTCGAGCGCGGCTGAGGCGGTCAGCGTTTCCGCCTGGCGCACGGCGCTTTCCGCCCAATCGGCATTGCGTCCCTGCAGCTCGGCGAGCCCGCGAATATAGGCGACCGCGTCATTGACGGTCTTGGCGGTGGCCGCGTCGGGTGTGCGCGCGCCGTCCTTTTCATTGCCGTCTTTGTCGCGTTGCGAGTCGTCGCGTCCGCCGAGCGGCTGCCGTCCACCGCCAAGCCGCACCGGGGTCGCCGCGCCAAGATGGGTGCCGGGCGTCATGGCGGCGAGCTGACTGGCGTAGAGGATGTAAGTTCCGGCGCTCGCGGCGCGGGCGCCGGACGGGTTCACATAAGCGGCGACCGGAATGGAAGACGCGAGAATGTCGGCGATGATCTCGCGCATCGCGCTGTCGAGCCCGCCCGGCGTATTGATGCGCAACACGATCAGGCCGGCGCCGCGCTGCAAGGCGGCGGCAAATCCTTGCCGAAGGTAAAGCTTGGTTGCAGCACCGATCGCGCCGTCAATGTCGAGAACGACCGCCGGCTGGCCGACGGGAACGGCCTGCGCCCGTGCCGGCGAAGCCGGCAATGCACTCAAGAACACCGGCAGCGCGATCAAGGCCCAAACCAGGATCGTCATCCGGATCGGCGCGAGACTGGCGTGCATCGCGCGCCGGATCGTTCCTATCGTCGTTCTCAAGAACATCGTCGGCGACCAGAAGAACAGACGCTCGGATGAACTTAGTTGAACCGGACTGTCACGTCCGCCCGGCCCAAGCCGTTCTCCACCGATCTAGTGTTTCCTTCTCTGACGGTCCGATACCGGACCGTCAGCCCGGAACACTAGCTAATTCGTTACTTTGTGATGCGGCACCAACACAATGAGGCGAGCTCAAGCGTTGGTGCCACATCACTAGTGCATAATCCCGAAAAGTTGCAGAATTTTCGGACAAAACCATGTGACAAAACAAAGGAAATTAGAGCGCGATCGATTCAGGCTGAATGGATCGCGCTCTCAAAGGCGCTCGGCCTCGAGAGCCGCGCAGGAATAGCCGAGGATGGTGAGGCCCTCCTCAAGGAAATCGCCGAGCAGCGGCATGCCGATCAGATAATCGGCCGTGCGCTCATTGTGCGCGTCGGCGGCTTCTTCCCGGACCGACGGCCAGTCGCTGGCGTCGAAGTCGTCCCGCCCGAGCCAGGCCAGCGCAACGAGATCGATCTGCTCATCATGCGACAGCGCGTCGATGAACGACGTAATCTCCTCGAGCACCACATCGTCCGGATGATCTTCAAGGATCGCCGCATCCCCGTCGTCCGAGGGGTTGGAGCCGGAGTCCGGGTCGGTCACGTCGTTCTTGGCGTCGAATTCTTTTGCCTTGATGATGACGTAGCAGACTTTTTCCGGCGAGATCGTGAGTGTCGCTGCGTCGTCGCCTTCCGGCCTGTCCGTTGCGCTCGATCCTGCGGGCATCTCAATCATCCGAACGACGAGGCATTCTGGCTCTAGAGCGCGATCCATTCAGGTTGAATCGATCGCGCTCCATTTCTCTTTGTCTTATCGCGTGATCTTGTCCGAAAAGTCTGCAACTTTTCGGGATCACGCTCTAGCCAATTGACGTTGCTCGATCGGCCGCCTCCGTCAGAGCAAGCGTTTGAGCATGGGGCCAGAGCGCGGAGGGGTCAAGCCGAAGCGAAATGCGGGCGGGTGCTGGTTTTCGAACCGCTCGTCTTCGGTTTCAACTGGCGGATTCGCGGCCGCGCGCGAGACGGACCGGGCGAGGTGCCCTTCTTTGGTCACGTTTTGTGCCGATTCGGGCATCGAGCGACGCGCGCTTCGCCCTTTCCGCCCGCGCCGGGCTTGTGCTGTATGTCGTGCACGGCCCGTCTGACCCAATTTGAAGATCGCCGATGGAATTCGCGCCCTCCGCGCGATCAAATCGGGGGGCGCGCTTTGCCCGATTCGGAACACCTTGGCTGAAGGACCACCATGACACTGCTCGACCTGTTCCTAAAAGCCGACCTGGTCGTGCAGTCGGTGATGATCGGGCTGCTCATCGCTTCCGTCGGTGTATGGGCGGTCGTGATCGACAAGCTCATCCTCTACAGGCGCAGCCGCCAGGAGATGCTGAATTTCGAGCAGGTGTTCTGGTCGGGCCAGTCGCTCGAGGAACTATACCGGGCGTTGTCGGCGCGTCCGACTCATTCGATGGCTGCACTGTTCGTCGCCGCCATGCGCGAGTGGAAACGCAGCTTCGAGGGGCCGAGCCCGGCCATCAGCAGCCTGCAGATGCGAATCGAAAAGGTGATGGACGTCACCATTCAGCGTGAGGTCGAGCGGCTGGAGAAATGGCTGCTTATGCTCGCGACGGTGGGCTCGGCCGGGCCGTTCATCGGACTGTTCGGCACCGTCTGGGGTATCATGAACAGCTTCCAGGCGATCGCAGAAGCCGAGAACACGTCGCTGGCGGTGGTTGCCCCCGGTATTGCCGAGGCGCTGCTGGCCACCGCGATGGGGCTTATCGCTGCCATACCGGCGACGATTTTCTACAATAAGTTCTCGTCCGAGGTGAACAGACAGACGTCGCGGCTGGAGGGGTTTGCCGACGAGTTTTCCGCCATTCTGTCGCGCCAGATCGATTCGCACAGCTAGGGCTTGTAGAAAAAGGGAAAGCAGAACAAAAGGATAAGCGTGCGCGGCGACGGCCGGGCGGGCAAAGCAAAGCACGGGGATTGCCGGAATGGGCATGATGCTGGCCGGAGCAGGCGCCACGGGGAAGCGCCGGCGCCGCCGCAAAGCGGTCATGAGCGAGATCAACGTCACGCCGATGGTCGACGTGATGCTGGTTTTGCTTATCATTTTTATGGTGTCCGCTCCCCTGCTGACGGTCGGGGTGCCGCTCGACCTGCCGCAAACTCAAGCCAAGAGCCTCAATCAGGACCAGGAGCCGCTAACGGTGTCGGTGGATACCGATGGGAAGATATTCCTGCAAAATAGCGAGATCGCGGTCGACGATCTCGTTTCCAAGCTCAAGGCGGTGACCGAGGCGCGCGGCGGCCTTGAGGAGCGCATCTATGTGCGCGGCGACCGGCGGATCGATTACGGCACGGTGATGCGGGTGATGGGCCGGCTGTCCGCCGCCGGATTTCGGCGCGTCGCGCTCGTCACCGAAGTCGAGCAGGGGTCATAGGCCGATGCGGATTGCGCTTACATTATCTGCCTGCGCCCATGCCGCGATCCTGTCGTGGGGGCTGATTTCGTTCGTCGTGAATCCGCTGGAGGCGGAGCCAGTCGAGGCGTTGCCGGTCGACATCATCACGGATGCCGACTTGAAGCGCATTACGGACTCAACGCAGATTACCGCCGGCGCGAAGAACGCGCCCAAATCGGAGACACCCAAACCGCTGGTCGAAAAGATCGGCGAGCCCAAGCTCGTCGAGGACGCAGCGCCCCCCGTCAGCACCAAGCCGCCGATCACGACCGCCGCGGCCATGCCGGTGCCGCTCCCCCAGGTCAGGCCGCCAATGCCCAAGCGCCAAGCCAGGGCCGAGCCCGATGATCCGATTACCGAGGCGCTGAAGCAGGACGAGGCCAAGAAGCGCAAGAAAACCAAGAAACGGGAGCGGGCCTTCGAGCCGAACCGCATTGCCGCGCTGCTCGACAAACGCGAGCCGCGCCGATGGGCCTCGGCCGGCGATACGCTGAGCCAGACCGCCTCACTCGGCGTGCCGGGCGGCACGGCCCAGACCTTGACGCTAAGCGAGATCGATGCCCTGCGTGCGCAGATCCAGGCCTGCTGGAATCCGCCGGCCGGCGTGCGCGATGCCAAGGAGCTGATCGTCAAGATCAGGCTTCAGCTCCGCCGGGACGGCGCGCTTTCCGCCGATCCGACCCTCCTTAATCAGGGCAGCCATCCGATCTTCCAGATCGCGGCCGAGAGCGCCATCCGCGCGATCAGAAGCTGCCAGCCCTACAAGCTTCCACTTGCCAAATATGAGATTTGGCAGGATGTCGAAGTCACCTTCGATCCCCGCGACATGTATCGCGGCTAGAACGTTTCCTTCTCCCCGCGTGCGGGGAGAAGGTGGCGAGCGGCAATGCCGCGAGCCGGATGAGGGGCTTTTGCTTCTCCGCGATGCTGTGCTGGCCCCTCACCCGCCGCGCTCCGCGCGTCGACCTCTCCCCGC
>JANQIP010000274.1 GCA_028282095.1 Xanthobacteraceae bacterium
CATACTATCTGCAGGCGCAGAAGGTGCGCACCCTGATCAAGAAGGATTTTGAGGACTGTTTTGCCCGCGGTGTTCACGCCGTGCTGACGCCGGCGACGCCGAGCGCCGCCTTCGGCATCGGTGAAAAATCTTCGGGCGACCCAGTCGAAATGTATCTCAACGATGTGTTCACGGTGACGGTCAACATGGCCGGTCTTCCCGGCATTGTGGTTCCTGGGGGGCTCGATCAGCAGGGTCTACCGCTTGGCCTTCAGCTCATCGGCCGACCCTTCGACGAGGAAACATTGTTTACGCTCGGCGCCGCGGTCGAGGCTCAGGCCGGCCACTTCATCCCCGAACCCTGGTGGGAGTCATAGCTTGGGATAACCGAGCCGGCGGGCGCCACTAGAGCATGATCCCGAAAAGTTGCAGACTTTTCGGATAAGATCATGCGGCAAAACGCAAAACAAAGAGAAATAGAGTGCGATCGATTCAATCTGAATGGATCGCGCTCTAGACCTACGAGCAGTGCCACTCAGACGAAATTCAGTGCCGCGATCCGCGATGGAGCTCGTGGGATCGATTTGAGCAACCTGTCGTTCGCGTCGGAGGGCTCTCTGCCGGGACCGACGTAACGTTGAACGGATTAAGAACTTGCCGCGTTCAACTTAACGTGGTTGCAATCCGGCGGCCGAGCACCAGAGCGCGATCGCCCCCTCGAATCGATCGCGCTCTCTATCTCATTGTTTATTCGAATGATCTTGTCCGAAAAACCCGTCAACTTTTCAGACAAGATCATGCTCTAAGATCGGCACGGCTGCTGCACCGGGCCCGCGGCCCGAACCGAAGCGAAGGTTTGCGGTGACATGCCCGAACTCGAACATCCTCCTGCGCAGTTGTCCTGTGAGCCGCCCGAGCCGAACTTCGCAAAAAAGCTGATCCTTGTCGCCGGCGTTGTCCTTGTCCTCCTGCTGGCCTGGTACCTCATCGATATCCTGCTTCTGATCTTTGCCTCGGTACTGGTCGCGATCCTCTTTCGCGCATTGGCTGATGTGATCGCGCGGCCGCTTTCGCTCTCGCCAAGATGGTCGCTTGCGCTCGCCGTGCTGCTGATCGCGGCTTTGGTCGGCGTCGTCACCACGCTGTTCGGCGCGACCATCCGCCAAAGCGTCAATACGCTGCTCGAGGAACTCCCCGCTGCCTGGCAGGCTGTTCGCACCCGCCTCGATCAGACGAGCTGGCTCCTCAACGCGTTGGAACGCAGTGGGCAGGACATCCTGTCCAGCAATGTGGTGAGCCGCATCAGCGGCGCCCTCGGTGTCGTGCTCGGCGCCGTCACCAATCTGGTGCTGGTGGTCTTTTCCGCGCTCTACATCGCGGCGCAACCGGGGCTCTACCGCAACGGCTTCCTCAAGCTGGTGCCGCCGAAGGACCGCCCTCGTATTGCAGCGACCATGGACCGATGCGGCGATGCGTTGCGCAACTGGCTGCTCGGCCAGGTGATCGCCATGATGATTGTCGGAACGCTGACCTATGCGGGCCTTTCCTTGCTCTCAGTGCCGTCCGCCTTCGCGCTCGCGCTTTTTGCCGGGCTGGCGGAATTCGTTCCGATATTGGGGCCGATTGTTGCCGCTATACCGGCGCTCATCATTGCGCTGTCCCAGGATGTCCAGCTCGCTTTGTCCGTGCTCGTGATGTTCCTGCTCATCCAGCAGTTCGAAGGCAATCTGTTGATGCCGATCATCCAGCGCAAATTGGTCTCGCTGCCACCCGCCATCACCTTGTTCGCCATACTTGCTTTCGCCATCCTGTTCGGCGCGATGGGCGCGCTGTTCGCGACCCCCCTCGCCGTGGTGACGTTGGTGCTCGTTAACGATCTTTACATTAAGGAGATCGAACGGTCGCCGCCGCGCAAAGATGAGAGCGGGGAAAGCGGGCCGGCGCGCCCGCGCGATGACGAGCCGGAGACAATCGAACCGGGGCTCCCGCAGGACAACGAGCCGATGGGCGACTCCCGGTGACCCACAGCGAGATTGCTTCAGGTATCATTCAATTGGCCCGTCTGCTCGCCGACGATCGGCGCGACGTGCGCAGCACGATGCAGGCGCCACCCTTCTTCTTGAGATTGGCGCAGAGCCTGTTGGCCTCGGCACGCGTGTCGGTGCCGACCCGCACCTGGTAGAAGCGGCGGGTGCCGCGGCTGCGTAGCAGAATGCCCAGGATCATCGGATCGCGGTCTTTCAGGACAGAACCGTATCGCCGTTGAATCCGCGCATAGATTGCGAGTGCGCGCGAACGGGAAAAGCCGGCGCTGAGCTGGACCCCCCAAGGCCGCAGCTTCCCCTGGCGCATGCGCCGCTCGAGTTCGCTGACGAAGAAGTTCGGCTGTTTCTTCAGCAACGCCGCGAGATGGCGACAGGAGGTCGGTGGCGCGACCGCGTCCTTCTCGCCCTCATGGCGCAGCGCCACCCAATCGTCGACCGAGCGGCCGGTGATGACACGAACATAATGCCGGGTCTCTCCCGGCATCCCGCCTCGTCCGCTCAAGTAGTTGCGTACCCGTTGCGGACCGGCATTGTAGGCGGCCGCCGCGAGCCCGAGATTGCCGAACTCGCCGCGCAACTCGCTCAAGAATTCCGCCGCTTTCGGGAGCGCTGCGACCGGATTGAAGGGGTCGAGCAGGCCGCGCTCGGCGGCCGTGTAAGGCATGAATTGCGCGATCCCCTGCGCGCGATGGCCGCTCCGCGTCAGCGGCCCGATCGCGTTTGGCTGGAACCGGCTCTCCTGCCAGATGACGCGGGCGAAGAACTCGAGCGGCAGATCGTTGGCTTCCGCCGCCGATTCAAGGATCAGGCAGATCGAATCCATGGCGCCGCTGATCTTCGCGGTCGCGCGCTTTGCGGGCCGCGTGGGTGGCGTCGGCACCCGCGCCGGCTCATCCTGCATGACGCGATTGGCGTCCGTGTCGGACGCCGCCGGCGGTGCGGCCGCGGCCGCGGGCGGGCTCCCTGTGACCTGGACAACGAAAGGTCTCACCGTCGCCTCGGCGTCGGATGGGCTTTGCCGTTTCTCCTCGGCGGCGGCCGGCGATTGCTGCGGCTGTGTGATGGCGATCACCATCAGCGCAGCGATAACCACGACCAAGAACAGACCGGACACCACGAGCAGACCGGAAAAGAAGCCGCGCATGGACCCATGACCCTCGTCGCGCGCCGGGCAAGCGCCTCGGGCTTTGCCGACGTTATCTTACGAAAGGACAAGACACTGCGGAAGAACGCGGCACCGGGGCCTGCCGTTCCCGCCGGGCCGAAATACGGTATTTTGCAACCCGCCTGGTCGTCCCAACCTCAATGCTGGGTAAAGAGCAGGCTCCCAAGCAACAAGGCGCCGGTCCCGGCCAGCACAGCGGCCAGCACCGATTGGCGCACGAGAAAGAAAGCGACCATGCCGATGAAGGCGGCGGACAGCCGGACCCACAACGGCACGCCGGCAAGCGCACCGGGCGAAAATATGAGGATCTTCGCCACGACCGCGGCGAGGATGGCGGTCGCGATCGCCCGTACCCAAACGATGATCTCCGAGTCTTCATCGATCCCGTAAGCGAGCACGACCCCGACCCAACGCCAGGCCTCGTGCGGGAGAAAGCCCGCGACAATCAGGATGAGGTAGGGCGCAAGCTCTTGCAGCGTCATCGACGCCTCCAGACTCGGTGGATGAGGTAGGCGGCGCTGCCGCCGAGGAGCCCGGTCCACAGGAGATCGAGGCCGACCTCGTAGATGACGAGCACCGGCGCGAGCACGAGCCCGGCGATGAAAGCGAGGCGATCCGACAGAAGCCGGCTGCTGCGCGTCACCGAGGCCAGGAACGACATCGGCGTCAGGAACAACAAGGCTGCGACCAGCGTCTCCGGCAGAAGGCGGGCGAGATGGAATCCGAGCAGTGTCGCGAGGCTCGATGTCGCAAGGAAATAGGTGCCGATGCCGTTGGCAAATGCAGCCCGCTCTGCGCGCGGGCGGGCGGGTGCAAGCCGCAGCGTCTCGATCCACATGCTCACGGCGGTGAAATGCGCGACGAGGAGCAGCTCTGACAATCGCGTCCGCTCGCTGCGGATGACCGGAAGCAGCGAGACCACCATCGGCAGCAGGCGCATTGCGGAGAGGCTCACCGCAATCGCCGCTTCGAGCGGCGGTGCGCCCGCGCCGAGCGCGGAGAACATGATCACCTGCGCCGGTGCCGCCCACATCAGCACGGTCGACAAGACGACGAAGGTCGCCGGGAAGCCGAGATCATGACCCAACGCGCCGACGCTGACAAAGGTGCCGAACAGCACGAGCTGAAAGATGGAGCGCGAGCCCCCCTTCAAGCCGGCATAGAACCCTTCGAATGACTGTGGGGAATCGGAGCCAATACGACGTTGCGCCATGGCCGCTCTGTCCCATGGCGTGTCCGCAAGCGCAACGGCGATCACGGCGACCGGCGGAACTCCGGGCAGAGGGCCGGTCAACGGCGCGGCTCTGCGTTACCGCGTGGAAATCCCGATCGATTTGCGATTCATCCTCCCCCGCTGCGCGGGGGAGGATGAGTGTGGCCGGATTTCGCCCGCCCGTTGCAAGGCACGGCGTTCAGCATCCGCACGACAAACCGTAGTCAGCGCGTCGATGCGTTACATGGTCGGCGGCTTTTTGGCGGCGATCGTGCCGACTTTGTACTCAACCGCAACGGTGCCGGCCTTCTCGAACGTCAGGTCGCCCTTGAGCGTCTCACCTTCTTTGAACGGCTCCTTGAGCTGCATGAACATGACGTGATAGCCGCCCGGCTTGAGCGTCACTGTTTCGCCGGGCTTGATTTCGAGCCCTTTCGCGAGCGGCCGCATCTTCATAACGTTGTCCACAATGCGCATCTCGTGAATCTCGACGCGCCCCGCCTGCGGCAGCGTGCCACCGGTTAAACGATCCGCCTCCTTGCCGGTATTGGTGATGGTCATGTATCCGGCACCGACTTTGGCGCTGCTAACGGTGGCGCGGCTCCAGGGTTGGTTGATTACGATCGAACCCGCCTTGAACTCCTGCGCCGAGGCGTCGGATAATGTCAGGGCGGAGAACAGAGCGAACAACGCGACGGCGAATAGCGAGCGGATGCTCATCGGAAAAACCCTTTTCTGAGTTGGTTTGCTCTTCCTGGAACGCGACTGCTTCAGGTTGAATCAACCGCGCTGTTTTTCTGATTTGTTTTTTTGCATGATCTGATCCGAAAGGTCTGCCAGCTTTTCGAAATCACTCTTTTTAGTGAATCGAATCCAACGTTTAATACCGTCGCGACAACCACTGACTCAGCGCTATCCGGCGAGCTCTAGAGCGACTCTCCGTCGGACTTCGACCACGCACTCACGACCGCTCATCGCGCAGGCCTGCCTCGTGATGCTGCGCCTCGAGAAAGGCGAGGAGCGCTTTGAACGTCTTCTTCGTAGATATGTGCAGGGCGATATTGCGGCAAGTCAAGGCCTTGCCGTGCGGAGGGGCACAAAAGCGCTGCTCGCATAGCGGGTTATCTTTTTATAGAAATGCTCCAGCCATGACGGTCGTGTCCGCGTCACACGGCGGTGCGACGAGACGGCGGACGTCACCCTGCGAATGGCGGCCGACACGGAAACGGTGGACGCGGCCCCCTCCCCCGCTGCGCGGGGGAGCATGAGCGATCATGGGCGATCCCGACTCCGACGATGAAAGAATACTCGATCGGGATTCATCCGCACGGCGAAAGAACGAGTGATACGCTTTCCGAGTGATCGCTTCGGGCTCAAGTCCTATTACCTCCCCCTGAAAGGGGGAGGTCGGCGAGCCAAGCAAGACGGGAGGGGGGTGATCCGTTCGTCCCCGCGCAAGCGGGGACCCAGGATGCTCCGAAAATTCTGGTTTCCCGCTTTCGCGGGAATGAACGGA